>JAVVRS010000024.1:9563-10324 GCA_036654595.1 Oscillospiraceae bacterium
ACTTTAAAAATGGCAATACAAGAGTTTAAAGCAGAAGCACAAAGACTTATGGATTTGATGATTAACTCAATCTATACAAACAAAGAAATATTTTTAAGAGAACTTATTTCCAACTCAAGCGATGCAATTGATAAGCTGTATTATCATTCCCTTAAAGATGATAACACAGGCATTGGCAGGGACCAATTTTATATCAGAATTGATTTGGACGAACAAGCCCGTACTATGACATTCTCCGATAATGGTATAGGTATGACCAAAGAAGAACTTGAAAGCAATCTGGGTACCATTGCAAAGAGCGGTTCTTTGGGCTTTAAAAATTCAATTGAAAAAAATGAAGATATTGACATAATAGGTCAATTTGGCGTAGGATTTTATTCTGCATTTATGGTTGCCCAAAATGTTAAAGTTATAAGTAAAGCCTATGGCAGTGATACTGCATATTGTTGGCAGTCAAGCGGACTCGAAGGCTTTGAAATAACCGAAGCCGATAAAGAAACAAATGGTACAATAATTACCCTTACCCTTAAAGAAAATAACGATGATGATAACTATGATAAATTCCTTGAAAGCTACTATGTGTCATCACTTGTAAAGAAATATTCCGATTATATTCGTTATCCTATCAAGATGGATATGGTAAAATATAATTATAATAAGGATAAGCCGGACGAAGAAGCCGAAGAAGAAATTGTTGAAGAAACCGTTAACAGTATGGTTCCTCTTTGGAAAAAACAAAAGAGTGAAATTACCGAAGAAGA
>JAVVRS010000025.1:0-10298 GCA_036654595.1 Oscillospiraceae bacterium
AAAAAGCTATGTTAATCTAATAGATATGAAAGCATATACATATAATGAAAAAGGTATTGCAACCGAAGTTGAAATGCCAACAATTGCCGGACTTGATGATTATATAAATTCGTTAAATGAAGCAATTGCAGAAACTGATGAAGCTTTGATGGATAAATATTTTTCCGGTGAACAGTTCACTAAAGAAGAATTTATGACAGGGCTTTCAAAAGGTGTTTCAACAGGTAGTGTGTTGCCAATTGTATGTGGTTCAACAATCACAATGGCAGGGGTTACTTTGCTGCAAGATGCAATTGTAAAAATTTTGCCGTCACCGGTTGAAAATGGTAAAGAACTTGCTAAAAATTCTGCCGATAAGGTAGTTGAAATTCCATGTAATGAAGATGACCCGTTGGCAGCATATGTATTTAAAACAGTTGCCGACCCATTTGTTGGTAAATTAAGCTATATTAAAGTAGTATCAGGTAAGCTTTCTGCTTCATCTGCACCAATTAATGCAAGAACAGGGCAACCTGAAAAATTAGGTAAATTACTTATTGTTCAAGGTAAAAAACAAGAAGATACAGAATATATAGGTGCCGGTGATATTGGTTGTGTAACAAAATTAAGTGAAGCAGTTACAGGCGACAGCCTTTGTGATGCTAAACGTGTTGTCAGCTTTAATGTGTCCAAGTTCCCTAAAGCTTGTTTGCAAATGGCAATTAAACCTAAAGTAAAAGGCGAAGAAAATAAAATTGTTCAAGGTATACAGCGTCTGATGGAAGAAGACCCAACAGTATCTCTTGAAAATAATTATGAAACTAAACAAATGCTTGTAGGCGGTATGGGCGAACAACATATTGATGTTATTGTTTCAAGACTTAAAGCAAAATTCGGCGTTGATTCTGTTTTGGAAAAACCTCGTGTTGCATATAGAGAAACTGTACGCAAGACTGTAAAGGTACAAGGTAGGCATAAAAAACAATCGGGCGGTCATGGACAGTTTGGTGATATTTGGGTTGAATTTGGACCATGTGACAGCGAAGGCTTGCTTTTTGAAGAAAAAGTATTCGGTGGTGCTGTTCCAAGAAACTTCTTCCCGGCTGTTGAAAAAGGCTTGCAGGATTGTATTAAAAAAGGTCCATTGGCAGGGTATCCTGTTGTAGGTCTTAGAGCTACATTGGTAGATGGTTCCTATCACCCGGTAGATTCCTCTGAAATGGCATTTAAAATGGCAGCTGCAATTGCATATAAAACAGGTATGCCACTTGCTTCACCTGCATTGTTAGAACCAATTGGTACATTAAAAGTTATTTGTACAGATGCCAATACCGGAGATATCATGGGTGAACTTAATAAACGTCGTGCAAGAGTGCTTGGCATGAACCCACAAGATGATGGTATGCAGGAAATTGTTGCAGAAGTTCCAATGAGTGAAATGTTTGACTTTGCAACGGTTATGCGTTCTATGACACAAGGCAGAGGTAGCTTTGCACTTGATTTTGAACGTTATGAATTATTACCGACAATGCTTGAAGCAAAGGTAATAGAAGAAGCCAAAGTGTTATTTGGTGGAGCAGAAGAATAATTAAGGCGAAAAATTCAGCCACAGAATACATATGTGTATTCTGTGGCTGAATTAATTTGAGTGCCTTCCTCCTCGAGTTGAAAATTAAAGGTAATAGTGTCCTCACATTTCGCTACAGCCATATTGACACAATCATTCTGCTATATGATATCAGAATGATTGAATTTTGCATGGTGTATGCTTGACACTGCTATGAAATCAAAATATAATATTATTGAAAATAACAATTATGACAGAGTATAAAAAGCTATATAATAAAAAAATTCAGGGAACGCCGTACTTGGCGTTTTGTTTTTTATCTATATATAGGTGTTATGCAATGATTATTTACATTTATTGACATATTAAATGGTCAAAACTTGTCAGTTAGTAAAATAGTAATGAAAATATACAAGAATTTTAACAAAAAAATACTTGCAGTATTATACATAATATGGTACAATATGTAAAAATAAGTCAAGTAAGTAAATTAAATCAAATCAAGGTGATTGCTGAATAGTTTTTAAAACATTAACCATGCAACAACAAGCGAACTCATTACAAATCCAACAATATCGGCAATAAGTGAACAAGGTAAAGTGTAACGTGTGTTGATTACTTTTGTAGCACCAAAATAAACAGCAATTGTATAAAATGTGGTTTCACTGCTACCTTGTAAAACAGCGGCAACCCTACCAATAAAGCTGTCGGGACCATAAGTTTGTAAAATATTCTGAAAAATGACCATAGCACCGCTACCGGAGATAGGACGTAAAACAGCAAGCGGCACAATTTCTTTTGGTATACCTATAAAATCGGCAAAAGGACGTATAACATATGAAAAAATATCAAGTCCACCGCTTGCCTTAAACATTCCTACCGCAGTCATTAAGCCAATAAGTGAAGGCAAAATTTGAAAGGAGGTTTTAATACCTTCAGCTGCACCGGTAATAAAAGTATCAAATACATTGACATCTTTTAAAATACCATCAATAATAATAAGACACATTAATCCGGGGATAATGTAATCGGTAAAACTACTCAAGGCTTGTGTCGCCTCCTAACTTTAGATAATATTTTTGCGGCAATTACACCTGAACCTACAGATAAAGCAGAACAAATAAGTACCGCAGGTAAAATATCAAGCGGAGTTTGACACCCTGCTTTAAGTCTGAGCATAGCCGTAGTGGTAGGAATAAGCTGTAAAGAGGCAGTATTAAGAACAACAAAGGTAATCATGTTGTCACTTGCGGTTGTTTTATCCTTTAATTCTTTTTCCATTTCTTTCATGGCACAAATTCCAAGAGGCGTGGCAGAATTGCCGAGGCCAAGGAGATTAGCAGTCATATTCATGGAAATTGCTTTAGCAGCAGGCGAATTTTTATCCATGTCATTAAAAAGCAGTGAGATAATTGGTGAAAGCAGATTACTGATTTTTCCTGTAAGACCGGATTTATCGGCTACATTCATAAGTCCGCTCCATAAACAAATTGTACCCATCAAGGTAATTACAAGTTCAACGGCGTTAGCACTTTCATTAAGTGCGGCGGAGGAAAGTTGTGACATATTACCGCTCATGGCAGCAAAAACCAAAGATGCTAAAATTAAGCCACCGAATACCCAAGTCATCATAAAGCAAAACTCCTTAAGTGTGATTATAGATTGTCAATATTATTTATTAATTTTATACATCAAGCACGATAAATAGAACCCTTTTATGGCATTATGTTGTAAAATACCATAAAAACAGTAAAGAAAATAATGTTATATTTTACAAACTTTTTTAAAGATATACGACATTAATTGACATTATTTTTCAGAATATGGTATAGTAGTATCCATGCGATTATAGCCTCTGCCAGAAGGTTGTAATCGCATATGGGGGATATCACGGTTAAAAGAAAATTGGAAAAATCCAACAATAAGAAAAGCATTAAATTGCTGTAGGCGCAAAAAGAAATTTTAGCGTAAAATTAAGGAGAATGAAAATAATGAAATCAACAGGAATTGTTAGAAAAGTAGACGAATTAGGACGCATTGTATTACCTATTGAATTAAGACGCACACTGAATATTACAGAAAAAAAAGATGCTTTGGAAATCTTTGTAGATGCAAATCAAATTATACTTAAAAAGTATGCACCTGCTTGTATTTTCTGTGGAAGTGCAGATGAAATTACAAATTTCAAAGGACATAATATTTGTGCACAATGTGTAAAAGATATAGCTAAATAATCAGATATCAAAACAGTATATAGTTTAATATAAATCAGGCAAGAGTATGATGCTCTTGCCTTTTTTGTATATATATACTCTGCTGTATAATTTTTTATTTACTCCACATAATAAAAATACATCATTTTCATTATGGATAAAATTTTGATGAAAATTTGCAGCTGTATTAAATCAGTGCGATGTAAAGGAGTTGAATAATTTGCTGGATAAAATTTCACTCATTCTTGTCATTATTGGGGCACTTAACTGGGGTTGTATAGGTCTGTTTCAACTCGACATTGTAGCATGGATATTTGGTGGTCAAGGTGCTATTATAAGCAGAATTGTCTATACGCTGGTAGCATTGGGTGGTATTTGGGCTATATCATTATTATTTCGTGAACCGACAGAAAACGGAGCAGTACACCAATAATACAAAAAAATGCAGAGGCTGATATCTTACATCACTCTGAAAACCTTGGATTATCCTTGGAATTTAGGCAGATATGAGATATTGGTCTTTGCATTTTTTAACATATTATTTAATTTTATAGCTTTATTTCGCAAAGCTTACGCTCCTCCCAAAAAAATGGGACACAATTTGCAGCCGCTTTAGCGGCTGACAGGGCGGCGGAGCCGCCCTGTGTTGCACGAAGTGCAACCAAATTGTGTCCCACTTTTTTATAGAGGCTGCGGACTGTAAGCAATTTCAATATCTTTGATAATGTCAAGAAGATGGCAGCGTACCGAAGGCGGAGAAACGACCTCCACATTTTTGCCGAATTGTAAAAGCCAGTAATAAAAGCCATCACTTTCAACAACATTACCGGTAATACGAAAACATTCATCATTGAGATATTCAAAGGTGCAATTTTTACCGAATTTTTCGGATACATCATCAAGACAAAGAGTATGACATTGTAAAGTAACGGTAATTTCATTGCCGGCGTGCATATAAAAAGTTTTACCAATATATTCAGCAAGACTGTTATCATCTTCAAAGCCGGGCAGAGAGTGTAAAGGTAAGCAGCTATCAGTCAGAGGCTCGGGATTGCGTATGCGGTCTAAACGGTAATATCCAATACCATCATGCTTTTTAGTATTGCATACAAGATAATATCTTTGTTCACTTAATACAACAGTATAAGGATTAACAACATATTTTTTACCTTTTTTACGAGCAATAAATTCACCTTTAATGTTGGCTTGACCATAATTAAAGGTGATTGCGGCTTTATTTTTGATAGCGTGAAGAATACAATCCAGATTATATTTAACATAGCTTTTATCGGGTTTATTTTGCATAGGAATTCCATCACAGCAAAGTAAAGACAAAGAAGAAGCAGGTGCAAAATCTTTTAATTTTCGGGCTAAATTTTCTGTTTGTTCAGCGGTAAGAAAACTACAGTTATACACACTGTCCATCAATAATTTAAGTTCCCAATCTTCAAAGGAATGACTTGCCATATAAAATCCCAGACGATGGTTTGGGTGTAATAGAATATCATAACCATTTTGCTGCAAACATTTGATGTTTCTAAGTACAGTTTTACGTTCACATAGACAACCGGCAGTTTCGGCAAGTTGTACAATTTGTGTAGCATTAAGTGGACTTGATACATCAGTTTGGAGCATAATTTTTAAAATCATCAATAAAATATTTTTAGTTTTTTCCTTCATAAAAGCTATCCGCCTTTCAAAGTTGTAAATGTGATAATTTTACCACAATTAACCGATATTTGCAATTCATACCATAACAAAGTATAATACAAAGATAATAAAAAACATATGAAAGGCAGTTAAAATGAACAATACGGGAATTTATATTCATATACCATTTTGCAGTTCTAAATGCGGATATTGCAGTTTTTATTCTGCACCTGCACCCGAGAAAAAAATGGAGAGTTATATAGATGCAGTGATAAGAGCGATAGATACTATACCATATAAGATTGAAAAGGTTGATACAATATATTTCGGCGGTGGTACACCGTCCTTGCTGGGAGTACATTTGCTGAGATGTTTAGACGCCATAAAACAGCGATATGTTCTTACTGAGAGCTGTGAAATTACATTGGAAGCTAATCCGGCATCTTTAACCTTACAACAGCTTACGGCTTTGTATAAAGGCGGTATAAACCGTCTTTCCGTTGGTGTACAAACATTGAATGAAAAGCAGTTAAAGCTGCTTGGCAGACGACACAATGCGGAGCAAGCATTGCAAGCAGTAAGGCTTGCAAAAACAGCAGGCTTTGAAAACATTTCGGTTGATATGATGCTTGGGTTACCATATCAAACAAAAGAAGATGTACAATACTTTGCAGAGAGCTTTTCAAGACTTGGTGTGACACATATCTCAGCCTATATCCTTAAAATTGAAGCGGGAACAGAATTTAGTAAAAATAATGTTGAAAAAATTTGCCCTGATGAAGATGCAACAGTACAGTTATATCTTGATGCGGTTAATATTCTTGAAAAACTGGGATATATGCAGTATGAGATATCAAACTTTGCAAAAGAGGGAAAATACAGTCGTCATAATACAAGATATTGGTTGTGTGAACCTTACATTGGTATTGGACCGTCAGCACATAGCTTTGTTTTGGACACAGAGCAAAGTCTTATCGGTAAACGTGGATTTTTTCCACCGGACACAGACAGTTTTATTTCAACAGAGAATGTATGGAAGTTACATACATTTGATGATATTGGTGGGGACTATGAAGAATTTTGTATGTTGGGACTTAGATTAAAAGCAGGCATAGATTTAACTGTGCTTTAACAAAGATATGGCATAAATAATATACCGCTTTTACTTGAACGTGCCCAAGCTTTTATAAATGCAGGGTATATGTGGCATAGTGATGGTAAGTTAGGATTTACTGTCAATGGCTTTTTAGTATCAAATGATATTTTGGCAACGCTTTTAATGTAGCTTTGTTTAAGGTACGAGCGGCGGCACCGCAGGCGGAGGTCAAAGACCTCCGCCGCCCCCTCAATGGGTTTCCTGCTTTGCAGGAAACCCATTGAGGGGGCGAGAGGGGATTGGCTGAAAGCCAATCCCCTCTCTTCGGTGCCGGTGGGCGGAGCAAACATAAAAGGTAAAATTTTAGAGAACGCTGTCCTTAGAGATCCGGCTTTAAAAAGCAGAAGTTTAAAGGAAATTGTATGAGAAACAGAGAATAAAACTTTTAATATTTATTGGCTATAATTATATTACAATAAGTTAAAAAAACGCATAACCTGTTCGGTAAAGAAAACACCAAGACAAGCTGAAAGTGCAACGGTAAGCAGACCTTTTTCACGGTAGGCTAAAATTACAGCAACAATCAGCCCAACAAGTGCAGAGCAAAAGCAAGCAGTTGAAGAAAGTATCTCAGGGAAAGTCATTGCACCCAGAACTGCATAAGGTACATAGTAGAGGAAAGATTGTACAAATTTACTTTTAATTTTTTGTTTAAACAATGCAAGCGGAAGCATACGAATTAAATAAGTAACCCCTGCCATAACTAATATGTAGAGTAAAATTTTAGAAGTTTGCATCAATCCACCTCCTTAATCGGAAAAAATATTGCACCAAGAGAGGAGGCAACAACGGCACAGATAATTATTACAAAACCACCTGAGATATTTTTAAGTAAAGGTGTCCAACGGATAATACAGCTGATAGCGATAGAAATTAATAATACTTTAAGTATAGAATTTGATTTTTTTGCAGGTGGTATAATTATTGCAATAAACATTCCATAGATTGCAATGCTTAATGCAGTTCTATAAATATCAGGTAAAATAGTACTTGCGGCAGCACCTATAAAAGTACCGAGTGTCCAGCCCAAAAATGGTGCAGTTGCCAAGCCGTAAATATATCTTCGACCAAAATCACAAGGTTTGCCACTGGTTACGGCAAAAATTTCATCTGTAACAAAAAATGATGCCAATAAACGGTGAGGGGTAGTCATTGTTTTATCAGCTTTTTGTGATAGTGAAAGTGACATTAACGCATATCTTATATTTATGACAAGTTGAGTGAGTGCAAGTTCAATAAGCGGTGCTGAGGCTGACATTAAGCCTATAGCAGCAAATTGTCCTGCGGAGGTAAGATTAGTAGCAGAGATTAACACAGCAGCCCAAACGGGTAAACCAAGATTGACTGCCATCATTCCAAAGGTAAATGACACTGAAAGATATCCCAGACCAATTGGTATACCGTCTTTAAATCCGGCACCATAGCTGTTAATTGATTGTTGCTCCATTGTATAATATGCTCCTTTTAAGCAGATGAATTTAGTTATAAGTTCCAGTTTAACATTATTTTAAAGGTAAAACAAGAGGAGAAGTTATTATTTAGGGGCAAAAAAGATATAATCTAAATTACAGATAGTATATAAAATATAAATATATGCAAAGGGTAATAAATGTAAAAGAAATATTTCATGCCATAACCTCTTTTATTGTTATATAAAAGCATTAATGGCAAGGAAAAAATAATTAACCATTGAATTGGATTAAGAGCAATCCAAAAAAGGCTCAAAAGTGTAAAACTTATAATCAATTTTATTCGGTCATCTTTGAAAAGATAAAGTAAGATACCCATACTAATACACATAATGTCGCCTTCAACGCCGAAAATTGATGGAAATACGCCTATAGCAAGATTGATAAATTTGGGTGCAAAATTAACTGTAACAATACATATAAACAATTGAACTGCCTGTAAAGCTATAAAACCAAAGCAGTATTTTTTAAAACGTGGGTCATTACTGCGATATAGGTCGATAAGAAAAGCTATTATTGCAGTACAAAGCATAGTAGAAAAAATGTTGTTCATCAAATGCCCTTGCGGAGCATGAAAGATAATTGGTAACATGGTGTCACCAATACCCATGATTAGGCTGCCTATATAAAGGCGTTTTAGGTAGTTTAATTTGTTATGGGTATAATGTAAACCCCATGCCAAGCAAAAGAAAAATAACGGAGCACTAAGCCGACCGATACAGGTAAACCAATATGGAAAAATATTGGGGAAAAAGCTATATAGATGGTCAAATGTCATAAGAATAACTGCAATTATTTTGAGGGTAAAGCTGTTCAAAAAAATCCTCCTTCTGTGAAAACCCTTGCTGAAAATATAATATGTCACTGCTGCATATATTAATTAGGTGTAAGTTTACCAAAAGCATGGGGCGGCACAATGCGGTCAAAGACCGCCGGCGGCTATCGCCGCCGCAAGGGGCAAACCGTAGGTTTGCCCCTTGATTGTGCCGCCCCATGCAATAAGATTTGCTCAATCAAGAAAAAACATAGAATAAAATGCAGGGTTGAATTTTACTTCAACCCTGCATTGTCAATTTTTATTTAGCATACTCAATGGCACGATTTTCACGAATAAGATTAACTTTAATCTGTCCGGGATAATCAAGCTCGGCTTCAATTTTTCTAACAATTTCACGGGCAATAATAACCATGTTATCATCATTTACAATATCAGGTTTTACAATTACACGAATTTCTCTGCCGGCTTGAATTGCATAACATTTATCGACACCTTCAAATGAGGTAGCAATTTCTTCAAGTTTTTCAAGACGTTTAATATAATTTTCGAGATTTTCACGTCTGGCACCGGGACGTGCAGCAGAAATTGCATCGGCAGCTTGTACTAAGCATGCAACAATTGTTTGAGGTTCAACATCACCATGGTGAGCTTCAATAGCATGAATAATAGCAGGGCTTTCCTTGTATTTTTTAGCAATATCGACACCGATTTGTACATGAGAGCCTTCAACTTCATGGGTAAGTGCTTTACCGAGGTCATGGATAAGACCTGCACGACGAGCTTGAGCGACATCAGCACCAATTTCAGATGCCATAATACCGGCGAGCTGAGATACTTCAATTGAGTGAGCCAGTACATTTTGTCCATAACTTGAACGATAACGCATACGGCCGAGCAATTTAATAATTTCGGGGTGCATGGAATGAACGCCTGTATCAAGAACTGCACCGTCCTGTTTAATTTTTGCTTCAACTTCTTTGCGAGCTTTATCAACCATTTCTTCAATTCTGGAAGGGTGAATACGACCGTCCTGAATAAGTTTTTCCAATGCAATACGAGCAACTTCACGTTTAACACTGTCATGACAGGAAAGAGTAATTGCTTCCGGAGTATCATCAATGATAAGGTCAACGCCTGTGAGTGTTTCCAAGGTACGAATATTACGACCTTCACGACCGATAATACGACCTTTCATTTCATCATTAGGTAAAGGCACAACAGAAACTGTAATTTCGGCAACATAATCTGCGGCACAACGCTGAACGGCTTGAGCAATAATATCTTTTGCTTTAGTGTCACAATCATCTTTTGTACGTTGTTCATAGAGATTGATTTTGACAGCTTTTTCATGGATAAGTTCATTTTCAAGATTTGCCAAAAGATGTTCTTTAGCTTGTTCTGCAGTGAAACCGGAAATTTTTTCAAGCATTTCAAATTGATGTTGTTTTACAATTTCGGCTTCATTAAGTTTTTGTTGAGCATCTTC
>JAVVRS010000026.1:0-10052 GCA_036654595.1 Oscillospiraceae bacterium
ACTCTTGAACCTATCTCCAGCTTTTTGTAAGCGTTGTAGATGGTTCTCTTTACAGTGCCCTCACTTATATTCAATTTCTTGGCTATATATCTATTGGTAAAACCATCAGCAACAAAAGTTAAAATTTCTATCTCCCTAGGGGTTAATTTTGCTTTTAATTCTTGATATTTTTTTACAGATTCCTGTACCGGAGATATGAAAATCAACACCCGTTCTACACTGCCTTTAATTACAATCGGTGTGGCATAGATAGAATATTTTATCTTATCTCCGTCTTTATTGGTTTTAGTGAAAAAGCCATTTGCTGTTTTTACCATGTGTACAGCATCTTTTGCAACCTCGGACTCTCTGATATCCGGCAATGCTACCACATTGTTATTTATTAAATCTTTAAAATAACTGTTATAGCCCTCTAAAATAGAGCTCTCACCATTTTCAACCTTAAAAGCACAAACTCCAAATAAATTTGTATCAAACAAATGTGCATAGTCTTTACTTGCCTGTTGAGGTATCTGTGCATTATATTCCTTTGTTATATCGGTTGCCCTCATTAACAGTTTTGTTTCGTCGGTATGTATCATTGGTATTACATGAACCAGATAATACTGTTTTCTGTCCGAAATTTTGACTCCTTCACATTCTACAATCTCTTTTATATCCTTATTGTTCTTTATGCAGTTGCCCAATTCTTCCTCTGTTTTTGCATCTAAAAAATAATCAAATATACTTTGTGCATCTTTATCACGCAAATCGGGTTTAACCGTAGATTTTATCAACGCATCATTATATGATTCCAACTGAAACCCATCTTCACAAGGTACTATGACCATTGAAATAGTATCCTTACCGTCTACTCTGCTTTCATCAAACAGATTAAAATCACGTCTGTTTTCTCCCGGCAAGCTGTTGGGATTTGCTTTTCGTATTATTCCCAGCATTTCATTTCCGATAACCTGCATTGTAGATACCCATGATTCCCCCGAACTTTCATATATATAAGATATAGGTTTGCCAATATCTTTCCATTTACGGAAGAATTTATCACAAGCATCTGCAAGTTCTTTATCATATACTAAACTCAATGGTTTACCGACATCATCTGCGGCGGCTCCACTGAGTTGCTGACTTGTTTGATTATGTGATTGTATAACCAGTATCCCGTCTTGGTTCATTTTATATGAAAATATCGCATGATCAGGGCTTTCCCACAATTCATCTATAGTCTGCTTACTGTAATTCAGATATTTTAGTATACCATCAAATTTTCTCACAAGGTATCACTCCTATCGTTATTTTATTCTAACATTTTGACATTTTTATGTCAACAGCTTTTACTTCTTTAGTTGTATTGTTCTATTATTATTTTACCACTTTTTCTACAAAATTTACATTAATTTTTATTTCTTCCTTTTTCTTATGTGGATTTTAGACAATTACCTTCTCTTACTTTGTATGTCTTGACAAACACTTTTTTTCGGTGTATAATCTGTTTAAATTAAATATTAATCTTCAGGGCAGGGTGTAACTCCCTACCGGTGGTATAGCCCACGATCCGAAAGGGATGACTTGGTGAAATTCCAAGGCCGACAGTATAGTCTGGATGAGAGAAGATGTAAAAGTATCTGCATTTTATAGTGCGAGTACTTCTTTTTGCTTACACGCTCTGGAATGTTTATCATTTCAGAGCTTTTTTGTATTCAAGCTTCAATGCTTGGCAAACAGATTTATTGCGGTATTCTTTGTGTATGTATTTTTGGTGCCTTGAACATTATGTTTGAGGCACCGTTTTTTTATTTTCAACTATAAAGGAGGCTTGCTCATTTTTATGACACATACAGAATATATGAAGTTTGCAATTAATCTTGCAAAAAATGGCTGCGGATTTACAAACCCTAACCCAATGGTAGGTGCTATTATAGTCAAAGACGGCAATATTATAGGAAGCGGTCATCATCAGCGATACGGCGAGCTTCATGCAGAACGAAATGCTCTTGCCAATGTCACTCGCTCGCCCGAAGGCAGTACCTTATATGTTACATTGGAGCCTTGTTGTCATTATGGAAAAACGCCGCCTTGTACTGAGGCTATTATAGAAGCTAAAATTAAAACTGTAGTAGTCGGCTCATTAGACCCAAATCCCCTTGTTGCCGGCAACGGTATCCGTATACTCAGAGAAAACGGCATTGAAGTGATTACCGGTGTACTTGAAGATGAATGTAACAAGCTTAATGAAGTCTTTTTACACTTCATTAAGACAAAAACACCATACGTCGTTATGAAATATGCTATGACACTTGATGGAAAAATCGCAACCCATTTGGGTAAATCAAAATGGATTACCGCTGAACCCGCAAGAGAACATGTCCATCTCTCACGTCACAAATATTCTGCCATTATGGTTGGCGTCAACACTGTTATTGCCGATAATCCTCAGCTTACTTGCCGAATTCCTACCGGAAAAAACCCAATCCGTATAATCTGTGACACCAATCTGCGTATTCCATTGGACTCTGCAATAGTGACTACCGCAAAAGAAGTGCCTACATATATAGCTTCTGCCTGTGAGGATAATGATAAAATACAGCAGCTCACCGAGCTTGGGTGCAAAGTTATAACCGTCCCATTGGCAGACAGGCATATTGATTTGAATATTTTAATGCAGCTTCTTGGTGAAAAAAATATTGACAGCATATTACTTGAAGGCGGAAGTTCACTCAACTTCAGTGCATTAAACAGCGGTATTGTTAATAAAGTTCAAGCATATATTTCTCCGAAAATATTTGGCGGAGCAGGTGCAAAAACACCTGTCGGCGGTATTGGAGCAGATACTCCGAATGATTGCTTTAAGCTTATAAATCGAGAAATAAGTTTTTTCGGTGAAGATATTTTAATTGAGTACGAGGTGGAAAATAATGTTTACAGGCATAGTTGAAGAAATGGGTCGTATTGCAAGCATTAAAAAAGGACAAAAATCGTCGGTGCTTGCTATTCATGGAGAGAAAATTTTTGAGGACGTAAATCTTGGTGACAGCATTGCAGTTAACGGTGTTTGCCTGACCGTTACAAGTTTTGACAAAAATATTTTTACTGCTGATGTTATGAGTGAAACATTAAACCGAAGTTCACTCGGTTCACTGAAGGTCGGGAGCAGCGTAAATCTTGAGCGTGCAATGTCCGCCAATGGCAGGTTCGGCGGTCATATAGTTTCAGGTCACATTGATGGTGTCGGGACAATCTCCGACATTCGCAAAGATGACAATGCCATTTGGTATACTATCAGATGTTCTGCCTCTTTGATGCGATATATAGTGGAAAAAGGTTCAATTACAATTGATGGTATAAGCTTAACGGTAGCTACTGTTACCGATGACAGCTTTAGTGTTTCAATAATCCCTCATACCGCAAAGGTCACTATTCTTTCTCAAAAAGGTGTGGGAAATATTGTTAACTTAGAAAATGATATCATTGGCAAATATGTGGAAAAGCTTATGTTTAAACAAGAACCACAACAAAAACAAAGCAAAATTACAGCGGAATTTTTGGCAAATGCAGGATTTTAAAAAATAATTAGGAGTGTATATATATGTTTAAATTTAATACAATCGAAGAAGCTTTGGAAGATTTGAAAAACGGTAAAATAATTCTTGTAACAGATGATGAGGACAGAGAAAATGAAGGTGACTTTATCTGTGCATCACAGTTTGCAACAACTGAAAATATCAACTTTATGGCAATACATGGCAAAGGGCTTATCTGTATGCCAATGAGTGAAGCTCTTGTTGAAAAGCTTGAAATTCCTCAAATGGTTACACACAACACCGACAACCATCACACAGCATTTACAGTGTCTATTGACCATGTGGATACTACCACAGGTATCTCGGCGGCTGAACGCTCTATTACGGCACTTAAATGCGTTGATGATAATTCAAAGCCCGAAGATTTTCGCAGACCCGGTCATATGTTCCCTCTTGTTTCAAGAAAGAACGGCGTTCTTGAAAGAAACGGTCACACCGAAGCTACTGTAGATTTAATGCGTCTTGCAGGACTTAAAGAATGTGGTATCTGCTGTGAAATTATGCGTGAGGACGGCACAATGATGCGTACTCCCGAACTGATTAAGCTCTCCGAAAAATATGGTATTAAATTTATTACCATCGAAGCTTTACAAAGATATCGCAAACAGCATGACCAACTTGTTGAACATATTGAGCCAACAAAGCTCCCTACAAAATATGGCGAGTTTATCGCTTATGGTTATATTAATAAGCTTAATGGTGAACACCATGTTGCTCTTGTTAAAGGTGATATCTCAACCGGTGAAGATATATTATGCAGAGTTCATTCCGAATGTTTAACAGGTGATGCTTTCGGTTCAATTCGTTGTGACTGCGGTGACCAATTTGCTGCCGCTATGAATATGATTGAACAAGAAGGCAGAGGTATTATGCTGTATATGCGTCAGGAAGGCCGTGGAATTGGGCTTATTAACAAGCTCAGAGCCTATGCTTTACAAGATAAAGGTATGGACACCGTTGAAGCAAATATTGCTCTTGGATTTGAAGAAGATTTAAGAGAATATTACATCGGTGCTGCTATTCTGAGAGATTTAGGCGTAAAAACTATGCGTCTTTTAACTAACAACCCACTCAAAGTTTATGGCATTGAAGATTTTGGCATAGCTATTACCGAACGTGTTCCAATTAAAATTGACCCTACAAAATTTGATGCGTTTTATTTGAAAACCAAAAAAGAAAAAATGGGTCATATATTATAATAAATAAAAATTTAAAGGAGAAAAAAATATGAAAGTTTATGAAGGCAGTTTAGTTTCAAAGGGTATTAAGGTTGGTATTGTTTGTGCAAGATTTAATGAGTTTATTGTATCAAAATTGTTGGGCGGTGCTCTTGACGGCTTGAAAAGACATGACGTAAATGATGATGATATCTCTGTTGCTTGGGTTCCGGGTGCTTTTGAAATTCCACTGATTGCTTCTAAAATGGCTAAATCAGGTAAATATGATGCTGTTATCTGTCTTGGTGCTGTTATAAGAGGTTCAACCTCACATTATGACTATGTTTGCAGTGAAGTTTCTAAAGGTGTTGCCAATGTTTCTCTAAACAGTGATATACCTGTTATGTTTGGTGTGGTTACTACAGAAAATATTGAACAGGCAATTGAAAGAGCCGGTACCAAAGCAGGTAATAAGGGTTATGACAGTGCCATTGCCGCTATTGAAATGGTTAATCTTATCAGAGAAATTCAAGGCTGATAATGACAAATATTATAATGGATTACGACGGCACTTTGCATGACAGTATACAAATTTATGCACCTTCATTCAGAAAAGCATATGAATATTTGGTGAATATTGGTTTTGCACAACCTCGCAATTGGCAGGATAATGAAATAAGTCGTTGGCTTGGTTACAGCAGCAAAGATATGTGGGAATTATTTATGCCCAATCTACCTGATGAAATTAAAGCGACCGCGAGCAATAAAATTGGTGAGGCTATGCTGCAAAACATCAATGATGGTATGGCAAAGCTTTACCCGCATAGTCTTGAGGTGCTGCAAACACTCAAGGACAATGGCTTGAATTTGATTTTTTTAAGCAACTGCAAAGAAAAATATATGGACACACAGCGACAATTATTTGGATTACAGCGATATTTTAATGCTTTTTACTGCACTGAAAATTATAATTTTAAACCCAAATATGAGATATTTGACAGCATAAAAGAACAATTTCATGGTGATTTTATTGTTATAGGTGACAGATATCAAGATATTGAAGTTGCTATAAAGCATAACCTTAAATCAATCGGCTGTGCTTATGGTTTTGGCTTGTATGATGAACTGAAAGCCGCTGATATTATTGTTAACGATGTAACTGAAATCCCACTTGCTGTATCAAAGCTGCTATAATCACAGAAATCAAAAATCCGAAGTAGATATTTTAAATATCAGCTTCGGATTTTTTCTGTCTTACTGCATATGGCGGCACAATCAAGGGCAAAGCGGAGCTTTGCCCTTGCGGCGGCAGAGCCGCCGTGCGGTCTTTGACCGCATTGTGCCGCCGGTGGCGGAACGCCTCCGGGACATCACTTTCTACAAGATAGATGACTATATGTAAAAACTAATGTATTGCAAAATTTAAAGGTAAAAGCATTTATTCAAAGCCCTCTGCAAATGCAGTCCATGGATTGATGAATACATTGTTTACCAACAACGAGTAATGCAGATGCGGACCCGTTGAGTACCCTGTAGAACCTACTTCACCAATTTTATCACCTTTTGTCACCATATCACCCTCACTGACCGCTACACTGTCCATGTGATAATAAAAGCTTTTAAGTCCATATCCATGTTCAATAACAACGGTATTACCTGTAAGAATAAGCTTGCCTGCAAACTGAATTCTACCATTATTTGCTGCCGCTACATGTGTACCTGTTTTTGCGGCTATATCTAAACCGCTGTGCCATGTAGGAATTTTAGAACCGTTGGTAAATCGCTTTGAACCAAATTCTGTTGTTATTTGTCCCTCTACAGGTTGCATAAATACTCCGTCCCAATACTTTTTAGGGTCTGAGATTGTTTTCAGCGGTTCGATTTTTTTTGCCCATTCATTGTTTCCGTCATTTGTATTTGTTGAACCGCTCACACTTTCATCTATTGTAAGATACTGTGTGGGAAAATCTTTGTTTTGAACCTTTATTATATAATTAAACTCTTTATCATCAGCTTTAATTTTTAACGAATAATCACCTAAAGTATTGGTGTATGCTATTGGTAAAAAAGCAAACAAACCATTTTCATCAACAAAAAATTTTGGCTGAAACGGCAATGTGGTTTGTGCTGTTGCTTTAGATGCATTTTTAATGTGAATTATAACAGTTTCTCCCAACCTTGGACTTTTAGTAGAAAAATTAACCTCAATATCATTATTTTTATTTTGCTTTTTGAGCTTTGAATTGCTCTGCTGTGATTGAGTAATTGAAACCGGTGTTTGTGCAAGTGGAATTTCAGTGGTTGGTTCTGTCACAAGTGATGTTGTAAGTGGTTCTGACTCTGCCTCTTTCTCTTTTACTGCCGTTGGTTGTTCTTCGGTAGGTTTAGGTATTTCCACTTTAGCTTCTTCTGTAATTTCGGGATTAACCTTTTCTTCCTGTGGTATCACCTCTTGCTGTACTGCTTCGTTAGGTACGCTTACAGCTTCTTTTTGTTCTCGGCTACTACAGCCCGTAATACTAAGTATCGCTATCAACAATATGCAAACTGTTGATGAAAATGAATTTTTACTTAAAAAACTTTGCTTCATATTATTCTCCTATTATTTACTCTTAGGTATATTAAAGTCTGTTTTGCAAATACTGCAAAAGACTTTCCTTTTTATTTTCTATTTTATTTTCCATCACAAGCACAAGCAACTGCTTTAATGTTATCCCCACTTCTTTTCCTTTTGGTATGCCTATAGCAATAAGGTCACTACCGTTTACCGCTAAATCTTTTAATGTAAAACACTCACCCTCGTATATAATCTCATTTGCTATAGTTACTATTTCATCAAGCTGTTTTTGCCTGTAAAAATATTGAGGGTTTTGTGCAAAATTGTCTGCCCGTTTTAGCTGTATCAGCTGAAAAAACACCTCTACTGACAGCTTTGCAAGCCATTTTTTTACTGATTTCCTATCTGCTTCTATCTGTACATCATGATATTTGATAAGTGTTAACACACGTTGTTTCGTAACGTTATCCAGCTTCAAGCGGTTAAGTATATTACTGCTTAATTTTTCGCTGACAGCTGCATGACCATAAAAATGTGATGTACCGTCTTTACCCATTGAAAATGTCTGTGGTTTCCCTATATCATGCAGTAAGGCTGCAAGTCTTAAACAAGGCTCCGGCGGTACATTCTCTACTGCAACTGCACTGTGTGTCAAAATATCATAAATATGATACGGTGTGCTCTGTTTAAAACCTTTCATTGGCAAAAGTTCGGGTATCACAACCGCTATCACCTCTGTATAGTTTATTATAACATCTTTTACGCCTTGACCCAATAACAATTTCATAATCTCTGTAGCCGCACGCTCAACGGATATATTTTTGATAAGCTCTTTGTTTTGTAACATTGATTTACTTGTTTTGTCTTCTATTGCAAAGCCCAGCACTGCCGCAAACCTCAAGCCACGCAAAATTCTAAGTGCATCTTCTTTAAAGCGTTTATCACTTTCACCTACACAACGAATTATTTTATTTTTTATATCACTCTCACCATCAAAATAATCAATTATACCATCAATTTCGTTATATGCTATAGCATTTATTGTAAAATCACGTCGTGATAAATCTTCATGCAGACTGCGTGTAAAATGTACACTGCTCGGGTGGCGATTATCGGTATATATACCATCAACACGAAATGTTGTGATTTCAAGCGGCAATAAATCAATAACCACTGTAACGGTTCCATGTTTTAATCCTGTAGGAATAATTTTATATTCCGAAAATATTTCCATCATCTGCATTGGCAAAGCATCTGTAGTAATATCTATATCCGCAGGTTGTTTATTCATTAAAAAATCTCTGACACAGCCGCCTACCAAATAAGCTTTATATCCATTGTCTTGTAACATCTCTACTGCTTTTTTTGCTTGCTCGGGTATATTCATTGCTCGTTCACCTGCCATTTTTTTAACTTGATATAATCACTGCCGACCGGCGAACTACCTAACGATATGCACCGCCATTTTAATTTTACCGTTTTATGGTTTGCGTTTGGCGGTGGTATCAAAGCCTCGTGACAAATATTACTTCGGTGTACAGATTATGCGTAAAGCTACTGCATTTGGCGGCACAATGCGGTCAAAGACCGCAACGGCGGCAAAGCCGCCGCCAATGGCAAACCACCGGTTTGCCATTGATTGTGCCGCCCCATGCAGGTAAGATTTGCTTGATATTAAACACTCATACAGATTAATTAATCTGTGATAAAGCAATTCTTATTTCATAATATCATAAACCTTGACATTAATAAAGTAACATAATATTCCTTTTTGTAAATACTTTTTAGGGGGCACTTTTTATGAGCACTATCGACAAAAAATTCTCCGGTTGGAGTGTTGTTGCAGGCTGCTTTTTAATGTCATTTTTTGTGAACGCTATTGTCGGCAACACTACTTCCCTTTTTATGGCTCCAATTTGTCAGCAGTTTGGTTTTGATACAGGTTCTTATTCTTTGGTCACATTGTTCGGAGCACTTGCAACTGCTGTTGCCGCAATGCTTTTAGCACCACTGCTTAAAGATAAAAATATTAAGCTTGTTATGATGGCTTGTGTTGCCGTAACGGGAATTTCTTTTGCTGTTATGGGATTATGTACCAAGCTTTGGCAATTTATTTTAGTATTTGCTGTTTCAAGTGCAGGGCTTGCAGGTGTCAGCAATCTGCCTATAGCAATGATGGTGACAGCATGGTTTAATGATTATCGTTCAACTGCTATGAGTATTGGGTTTAGTGGGTGCAGTCTTGGTGCATCATTTTGGTCAATTTTGTTTGGCAAAATTATCTCAGATGGTGGTTGGACTACCTGCTATTTCTTAGGTGGTACACTTGTTGCTGTAATGGGGCTGATAATTATACCAATATTCATGAAAAAATCGCCTCAAATGTATGGTCAACAGCCCTATATATCAGCGACACCAAATAATCAATCCTCAAAAAAATCTCATGGGCATGAATGGCTTGGTTTAAGTAAAAAAGAAGCTCTGAAAACTCCTTATTTCCTTATTTTGTCCATTATAGTTATACTGATAGGCTCATTATATACAGGTGTTATTACACATGCCGTCAACTACCTTGTAAGCATAGGTTGGGATATAACCGCTGCTTCCACTGTACTCTCGCTCTACAGCTTAGTTAGTATTGCAGGCGTATTTGCAGGCGGTTTAATCTTTGATAAGCTCGGTCTTCGTATAGGTACACTGCTCTCGGTAATCTGTGCCTGTATTGGGCTTGCTGCGTTAATCTTTGCTCATATACCGCTT
>JAVVRS010000027.1:0-9968 GCA_036654595.1 Oscillospiraceae bacterium
CATAACATAACGCACATTTGTTCCCGGCAACATTACAAATAATGGTAACCAATGTGGTATCGGTATAATGGCAAAAACATTTTTATTGTTATTTTTTAATAATGCAACAACACTTAATGCCTTATTTTCAAGGTGAGGAAATGGGTGGTTACTGTCAATTATCTGAGGTGACAGTACCGGTAAAACATACGTTTTAAAATAATCATCAATGAATTTTTTCTCACTTTTTGCCAGTTCATTTATTTCAAGATTATATATATCATGTAATCGCATATTTTGTTCAATGCTTTGATATGCTTTATCCGCAAGCTTATAAAGAGGAGCAACATTTGCAAAAATTGCCGTAATTTGTTCCTTTATACTCATATTGGTTTTATCGTCGGAAACGGTATTCTTTAAAAATGATAAGTCTTCCATGCTTCCAACTCGTATCATGAAAAATTCATCTAAATTATTCTTGAAGATAGATAAAAACTTTAACCTTTCATAAAGTGGTACGGCATGGTCATTCGCTTCCTCCAAAACTCTTTGATTAAACATTAACCATGAAAGTTCTCTGTTTTGTGTATAGCTGATATCATATGTTTCCATAGCTTTCTCCCAGTATCTTGCCGTACAAATAGCCCTCTCTTACACCGTAGCTGCTAACTAAAATTTCATCACCCGAAAAATAATCTGCAATCGTTCTTAAAATTGTTACCCCCGATACAATCGTTCTCAATCTGTCGGGTGCAATCCTTAAAATCAAATCTAATCCTGTAATTGGATTTTCAGTAAGTTCTTTTGTGATTTCAGTTAGGTCACTGCATAAAATTTTGTTGTTTGACGGCATTATCCCAAATACTTCATTGTTTATTTTTTTTGTTGCTCTCACCGTACCGCCTACTCCGCAAAATAAAGAATGTTTTTCTTTATTAATCTGTTTTAGCTTTTTTAATTCCTTGATAACTGCATCACTGATTGCCGCTTGTTCCTCAACCGTAGGGATAAGTTTGGTACAATACTGCTTGTAAGTATTAAGTGAACCCAGTGGAATTGATACTGCACTTAATATTTTGCCGGCTTTAAAATCTACCAGCTCGGTTGAACCTCCGCCTATATCAACAAGCAATCCATCTGTTACATTAAGCATATGTGTTGCCCCGATAAAATCGAGCCTTGCTTCTTCTTCACCTGTGATAATATCAATATCAATTCCTGTGGTTTTCTTAATTTGTTTAAGCACTTGTTGCGTATTGTTAATATTCCTAAGCGAAGCTGTAGCAAATGTATAAATACCGCTGATTTCAAAGTTTGAAAGTGTTGATATAAACAAATCCAACGTGTAACACGCCTTATTTATCCCGGCATCACTCATTGCACCATCTTTTATATATCCTGCAAGCCCTACCGTTTCTTTATTGCTGAAAAGAGTTTTAACACTTTTTCCCTCACAAAGATATACAGACAGACGCATTGTATTTGAGCCTACATCAATTACGGCATAAATCATTTACAGTCACTTCCTAATTTTAATCTTCATTATTCTTCTTTTCTTTATCTTCATTTTTCTTTTCTTTATCTTCTGTTTGTTCATCTTCCGCTAACAATAAGCTCTTGCAATCCTGTAAACATTCTTTTATTTCCAATGGCAAATCAGGGTATGACGGTTTCATATCTATTAGTGTTTGCATAACAATTTCACTTACCGCAAGCCTTGCCACCGGTTTTTTATCCGCCGGAATTATATACCATGGTGCTCGTTTGCTTGCTGTAGCATTTATAGCTTTTTCATAAGCATCTTGATAATCTTCAAAAAATGCTCGTTCTTCTATATCTGATTTTGAAAACTTCCAGTTCTTTGCCTCATCATCAATTCTTTCAAGTAAACGCTTTTTTTGTTCGTCTTTGGACAAATGTAAAAATATTTTTACTACACGGATACCATTATCCCAAAGATACTGCTCAAAATTTACAATCTGTTCATAGCGTTTTTCTACCACTTCTTCCTGATTACATCTCTTTGGCATATTAAACTTCTTATACAGTTCCCTTACTTTAACTATTAATACATCTTCATAATAAGAACGGTTAAATATAGCTATCTTTCCTCTTTCGGGGATACATGGTGTTATACGCCACAGATAATCGTGCATTAAATCCTGTTGCGACGGCTGTTTAAATGAATATACATTAACACCTTGAGGGTTTACTCCCGACATTACATGACGAACAATTCCGTCCTTACCGGAGGCGTCCATGCCTTGAATAATTATAATCAGACCTTCTTTGCGGTCAGCATACAATTTGTCCTGCAAGGCACTTATTGCACCAAGATTTCCTGCGAGCTGTGCGGTAACTCTTTCGGCAGCCGGTGCTTTGATTTTGCTTTGGTAATCCTTTAACTCTATCTTCTTTTCTCCGGTAACTTTAAATTTATTCGTATTCATATGTTTACTCCGTTCCATCAATTATATCGGCTTATACATTATATGGTTTTATGTAGAGTAACCTTTAGCAAATGTTGCCGCTTTTGATGTATTTATTTGCTTTAATGATACTACAAAGTACCTAATGGGTCAATCAATTTATAGTAATTTTTTGTAAACTTTGTGATTTGATAGGTTAATTTTTTACAAAAAAAGGAGCGATTTCTCGCTCCTTACCGCTATTGCTTTGCTCTTGTTCCGCCCCATTCAACTACCGTAAAGCCTTGACGGTCAAATGGTTTTAGCTTTTGCTTTGGTATGGACACAGGCTTTTCAAGCGGTTTGAAAACCATATGCACACGCAAAATACTGTCGGGCTTTGGTGTGATTGTAAGCGATGCAAGCTGTTCGTACTGCTTATCTGCAAAGGTTATCATATTGTATGGATTATCTTGCATCTGCGGTACCCAATAGACAAGAAAGTCATTGTACTCTCTCGGAGTAAGTCCCATAGTTTTAAGCGATTGGCGTAAAAATTCTTCTGTGTCTTCGCCTTTGACCACAAAACCTTGGTCAAAGTTCCAGTCAAGGTTGGTATCTCCCTCCCAAAACAGGTAAAAATGTTCACTTCCATCAGCTTTGTTGACCAGATGTCCGTCAGGTGATGCTGTTACATTCCAACCGCTATTTTGGTAAGTCGGGTATGTATATGTAACCGTACCGTTGAAGCCCAATTTAACCGTAACATCGGTGGTCTTTTCAGGATATAGGTAGATAACCGGCTTGCCTGTGGACGGATTTAATCTGTTTTTGGCAATTTCGTTAAATCTTTCTCTTTGGTCTACCCACGCATCATACTGCAATGCCTGAGGCATATCACTTGAAGCTATAACTAAATTTGCTTCATTAAGCTGTATATCATAGGTTATACCATTGCTGAATTTTATCTGTACTTTAGTCGCCTCGTTGAGCACTGTGCTTTTATCAACATTTTTACAGCTTCCCGGTTTCACATAAATACGCTGTATATTTGAAAACACTTCTGAAAATTGCCAACTTCTGTTTTCGTTCATATATTCGGTTTCACTTTTACCGTCGCTTGAAGTTACTTTGATTGAACTGCCTTTGCTTTCACGCATCAATGTAAGCCACGAGGACCACGCTCCGCGTTGATTACGTTCGGCAAAAACTGTGTTCATTGAAGCTATTAAAGCCTTATAATCCTCTTGGTCAATTGCAAGCAATACCGGCTGTCCTGCATCTTTACCCGGTTCCGCTTTGGCAAATGCAATACCTTTTTCGTAAAATGTACCTGTGTACTTTGTATCATCAAGCATCAGAATTTCAAAAAATGATGGTTCTGTCAGTGGCTTTCCTATGTCCTCCGACACTTTAGCAGTGTTGAGAATGAAAGAAAAATCCGTATTTACACCTGATTTGCCAAACGCACCTAAAGCAAATGCACTCTGCCTTTGTGTATCACTGTAAACACAACAAGTTGACATTCCCATCATCTGCTCATCGCACCCTGCTGTTTCATCAGTAGACGGCAGTAAAGCTTCTTTACTCAATGCCTGCTGCCACCACTCCTGTTTGCTTTTGGGTTCTGTGGGAATACTGCTCGTCTGCAATGCTTCTTTTTCCGCTATCGGCGGCTGTGTTTTCTCTTGTGGCTGAGTTTGCTGTTCTTGGCTAACCGCTTCTTCCGGCTTTGTCGGCTGGGTGTCAACAGGTTTTTGAGAACAGGCACAAAGCAAAATTGACAGACACAATGCCGCTGTTAAAAGTTCTCTCATTGCCATTTAATAATCCACTCCTATCAAAAATTTAACCTACAATTTCCTGTACACGTCCAACCTGTCCATCGGAAAGCATTACCTTTATACCGTGTGGGTGAGTACTGCTGTTAGTAAGTATTCTTGCAACGGTTCCATCGGTTAATTTACCCGTAGGTTGGTCGGCTTTCAGTACAATTCGTACATTGCTGCCTATTTTTATATCGCTTCTGTTTTTACCGTTCATCTCTCTATCTCCAATACTTTTTTTGATTTATTTTGTAATTGCTTTATTATATATCACCTAACATTTTAATGCAATTTTCTTTTATAATTATGTTTGTTTATTATTTGACAGTTTACAACTAAAGTAGTATACTCACTATAAAGTTCTTATTTATACAGCATTTTTTAGTAACTTGGACAGTTTTTGCAAATGTATCATTATTTTAAGGAGGAATTATTATGGACAAGAAAAAAGTAGCTCTAGTAACAGGCGCAGCAACAGGTATCGGCAGAGCATGCTCAGTTAGACTTGCAAAAGATGGTTTTAATTTGGTTCTTTTAGACTGGAATGATGAAGAATGTAAAAAAACCGTTGAAATGTGTAAGGTACATGGTAAAGAGGTTGACTTTGTACATACCGACATGGGTATTGAAAGTGAAGTCATTTCTGCCGTTGCTTTCGTTATGAAAAAATATGACCACATTGACTTTTTCTTTAACAACCATGGTAAGCTTAATGACCCTAAACTCTTTGATGATATTACCGAAGAAGATATTGACCTTGTTATTCACTGTAACTTTAAAGGCTGTTTCTTTGGCATGAAACACGTTATTAAAGTTATGAAAGCTCAAGGCTATGGCAATATTCTTAACACAGCTTCTTCCTCAGGTATTCGTCCCGAAACCGGATTTGCTGTTTATTCCGCTTCAAAACACGCTGTTATCGGTCTTACTAAAGCTGCCGCTATTGAATGTGGTAAATATAACATTCGTGTAAATGCTATCTGCCCGGGTGGTATTTTGACCCCTATGGTTGCAGGCGTTGGCGAATATTGCAAGAAGCACCCTGAATTTGAATTTCCTCGTGGCCCTTGGGTTCCGCTAAACCGTATGGCACAAGCTGAAGAACTTACCGGTCTTGTATCTATGATGGCATCTGATGATTCCGGTTATATGACAGGTTCTGTTATCAGCATTGATGGTGGTCTAACTCAATAAGTTTTATTTTATTAATTTGCAAGTCTTACTGCTTGGGGCGGCACAATAAAGGGCAAACCGTCGGTTTGCCCTTTCGGCGGCAACGCCGCCGGCGGTCGCAGACCGCATTGTGCCGCCCCATGCAGCTGATTTATACCTAATTAATACTAATAATTGTAAGCCGCAGGTTGCAAAATTTGCGGCTTGTTTTTTTATATATTGCATTTATTTACAATCAATGGTAGAATAAAGCGTTAAAAGTGTTGTTTGAGTTTTATTTTCTCATTTTAACCATAATGGATATAACAATTTTTTCACTTTTAGCAATTATACCATCTTGAAAGGAAATTAATTTAATGAAACGAATTCTCTCACTCGCACTCTCCGTAATACTAATATCAACCTTTATGTTTGGCTGTTCTAAGCCAAAAGCAGAAGAACCCAATTTCTCAGTTAAAGAGTTGGTTGCCTCTATGGTTGAAAAAGGTTACGTCAAAATGCCGGTTGACATTGATGATGCTATGGCAAAAGAAATATATCACTTAAACTTAGATGATATAGAAGAATATGCAATTGCACAAACAGGTATTTCCCCCGGATTTGATTTTATCCTTATCGCAAAAGCCAAAGATGGTAAAGTAGATGCTGTTAAGGCTTCTGTTGAACAGGTTCTGGCTGACAAAGTAGGAAGTGCTTTTTATCCTGATGAAATTGATGCCGCAGGTCGTGCAAAAATTGCAGTAGATGGTAACTATGTATCTTTATTTATCGTTTGGGAAGATATGGAACCCGAAGTACTTAAAATGTATCATGATGCTATGGGTGTAAAATAACAACACAATCAAAGGGAATCTTTAACTTCACACATTGTGGGCGTTGAAGGTTCCTTTTATTTAAACTATAAGCAAAATATCAACTTGACATTTTGGTTAGCTTCCGCTAATATAAAACAATATCAATTCATTGGAGGTTATAACATGGCTATGTATGAATCCGGAGAAAATTATCTTGAAACCATTTTGCTGCTTACTAATAAAAATGGCAAAGTTCGTTCTGTAGATATCGCAAATCATCTTGGATTTTCAAAACCAAGCGTCAGCCGAGCAATGAACTTACTTAAAAATTCACTCTATATAATAATGGAACCTTCCGGTAATATTCTTTTAACCGATAAAGGTCTTGAAAAAGCAAGCGAAATTTATGAACGCCATCAGCTTATTACAAAATACTTAGTAATGACTCTTGGTGTAAGTGAAGAAATTGCCGCTACAGACGCTTGCCGTATTGAACACGTCATAAGTGCTGAAGTTTTTGAGAAAATTAAACAATATACCTTATAATATTATTATAAAAGGCATACCGACAAAAAAATCTGTCTGTATGCCTTTTATACTTTAATTTAATTTGCCTACCGTAGCATCAATTCTGTTTACCAATCTGGTAAGCAAATCTGCTTCATCTTCCCAGAAAATAGTGTTCTTTTGGGCAACATCAAAATGCGGTCGTGTTTCAGCTTTACTTGCCTTTTGACAGGTCAATATTACCTCTTTACCTAATGCTTCCGCATAGCCTGCTTCATAATATACTCCGTTTTTATGCCCGGTTAAATCTGCCACAACAAACTGACTGCGTTTAATTTCATGAAATATTTCAGGTACAATTTGATTGTTGTGCTCTTTTATATCAATAATACTTGTATCATAACCGCAACTCTCTATTGCTTTGATTATACTTTCTCTTGCCTCTGCCAAACTTGGGTCAAAAGACATTGCAATAAAACCTTGTTTTAACACCTTTTTCTGTTCTTGCAGCTGCTGTATCTTTAACCAACCGTTTGCTGTGATTTTATAATTGCTTGTTTTCCCCGAACCCACAATAGAACGAAATGCAATTAACTGCATTTCACACAGCAAATCAAAAAATTCAAGCAATTCATTTCGTCCGTCCAAACCGTCCTCATGGGTAATAAAACATGCTAATTTTAATGCAGTATTCTTACTCATCGACATCTGCCAATAATTAAATCCATCACTGATGCTTCCACAAACTCTTGCCAAATTTAACAATGTCATATCTATTCTTTCCGAAAAGGTCTGAGGAAATAATTTTTCCAGCGGCGGTGCCTGAACACAATACACTTTCATATCTTTATTAAAACCATCTGCAACAGTTGCATCATTATGAAGATATGGAACATAATTTACATGAGATATCTTTATTTTTGTCAAATAATAAAACAAACAACATCTTAATGTTTCATTCTCTATATCTACATCATTTGAAATTAAATAATGTCCGCATGATTTGCATTGTACATCATCTGCGGTTTCATGTTGAGTATTTGTTACTACTGCACTTCCTTCACAAATAGGGCATATATTTCTCGTTTTAATCAAGCTGCCCTGTGTTCCTCCCGCAATCAACCTTTTGCTTTCATTTTCTTTGTGTATAATTGGCATTGTATTATTCTCCCTTGCATATGTTTATTTTAAATATATTTTCACCCTTATTAATAGTACGCTTTAGATATATTTATATCGTAATTTATATTTTAACACACTACAAGCTCTCTTTTCAATACTTCAATATAAAAGAATTGCTTTTTTGTAAACGATTGAAACTCATATGTGTTTATTATACGCCTTACTGCATGGGGGCGGCACAATTGAGGGCAAACCCTAAAGGGTTTGCCCTCAAGGCGGCGGAGCCGCCTGCGGTCCTTGACCGCATTGTGCCGCCCCATGGCTGAAAACTTACCCTAAATCAACATACATACCTCTTAACTGAAAGGATTTTATCTGCATGAATAATCAAAAAATTTTAAGCCATGTTGACCACACTTTACTTAAAGCTGTCGCTGACCGTAATGCTATAGATAAGCTCTGCCAAGAAGCGATTAAATTTGGCACCGCAAGCGTTTGTATACCGCCCTCATACGTTGCTGAAGTTCACCTAAACTACCCTAATCTGAATATTTGTACCGTTATTGGATTTCCTTTAGGTTACAGCACCACAGCTGTAAAAGTATTTGAAGCCATGCAAGCAGTGGCAGATGGTGCAAATGAAATTGATATGGTAATAAATTTAGGAGATGTAAAAAATGGTGAGTTTAACAAGGTTACCGCAGAAATTTCACAGATTAAATTAGCTATCGGACATCACTTGCTAAAGGTTATCGTAGAAACTTGTTATCTCACCGAAGATGAAAAAATCAGCCTATGTCATTGTGTAACGGACGGTGGTGCAGATTACATTAAAACATCAACCGGCTTTGGCACCTCCGGTGCAATGATTGACGATGTAATTTTATTTGGACAAAATATAGGCAAAGAGATTAAAATAAAAGCTGCCGGTGGTATTAAAACAAAAGCAGATTTACTTGTTTTTCTCGAACATGGCTGTGAAAGAATTGGTGCCAGTGGAGCAATTGAAATATTAAGGGTCAAGTAAAACTGTAAAATTTGATTAATTTGCTTTATGCAATATTGTTAAATATTTGTGTATTGTTTGTGTATTTCACTATATTTTTGAAACATATTGACAACTAAATTGGTTGTGATATACTATAATCATAGTCGAAGAAAGGAATTTCTTATACTTACAATATCCAAATTCACATCAATTTACATCAACGAAAGAGGGTCTTTATTATGAAATTACTTGAAAACAAAGTTGCTCTTGTTACCGCTTCTACACGAGGCATTGGTAAGGCAATTGTTAAAGTGTTTGCTGAAAATGGAGCAAAAGTTTATCTTGCTGTAAGAAATCTTGAACTTGGCGAACAAGTCGCTAAAGAACTCGGTGCTGCCGGAGTAGTTCATTTTGATACACTTTATCCCGAAACTTTCGAAGGCTGCGTTAAAGACCTACTTAAAAAAGAAGGTCGTATTGATGTTCTCGTTAACAACTATGGTGGTACCGATGTTGCAAAAGACATTGATATTGTAAATGGCGATACCGAAGCTATGGCTAGAGTTATAAATATAAATCTTACAGTTGCAATGTCTACTGCTAAAGCTGCAATCCCTGCTATGATTGCTCAAGGCGGCGGCTCTATCGTTAATATCAGTTCTTCACAATCATTGCGTCCTGACATTAACCGCCCGGCTTATGGTATGGCTAAAACAGCTATTAACTCATTAACACAAAACATTGCTTGTGAATTTGGTAAAAATAATATCCGTTGCAATGCTGTTCTTCCCGGTTTAACTTTGACTGATGCTGTAGCAAAAAGTATGCCCGGCTACTGGTTGGATATGTATAATTATGTTATACCTATGGCTCGTCCATCTAAACCCGAAGACCAAGCAAATGCTGTTTTATTCTTCGCAAGTGACCTTTCCTCTCATGTATCCGGTCAACTCCTCGCAGTTGATGGTGCTTGCAGTACTACAAACCCAATTTATGGTTTGTATCCATTTATGAAGCCACCTGCAAAAGATTAAATAATAGCTTTTGTTTAATTGCAAAAGGTACAAGTTCTTTACATAAAAAATCTTATAGATATAATAAAAACCGCTGCCTATAAAAGACAGCGGTTTTTTTTAGTTATATACTGATTATTTTCTTTGCTTTGAACGAA
>JAVVRS010000028.1:0-1825 GCA_036654595.1 Oscillospiraceae bacterium
CGAAGCCGCCTGCGGCACGAAGTGCCGCATTGTGCCGCCCCATAGCCTCGTAACAACAGAAGCTTAAAATATTCTGTCTTGTATAAGGTGACTTCTCTGTAGCTGTTAGCCACATCTTGGCTACTTGAAATTCCATATCTTACATGATACAATTAATTAATAAAATTGCTTGTTGAAACGGAGATTTAAAATACATGGATATTACTATACTAAAAGCAGGATTGCTTACAATGCTGATTGCTTATCTGTTGGGCAGTATTAATTTTGCAGTCATTGTATCAAGGCTTATATCAAAAGATGATGTGCGAAAACATGGCAGCGGCAATGCAGGTGCAACAAATATGCTGCGAACCTATGGTAAACTTCCTGCAATGATTACTACCGCCGGTGATTTTTCGAAAGGCTTATTAGCCGTTTTAGTTGGTCGTTGGCTGTTTTCGGAAATCGGGAATATTCCTTTTGACCCCGGTTATTTGGCTGGATTATTTGCTTTAATCGGTCATCTGTTTCCAATTTATTTTGGGTTTCGTGGAGGTAAAGGAGTACTTACTTCTCTTGGTATTATTGCAGTAGTTAATCCAATTGTATTTTGTATGCTGTTTATCTGCTTTATACCTGTACTTATAAAAACAAAAATTGTTTCTTTGGTATCGGTACTCGGAGGAATATTTTTCCCTATATTTACCTTTATAGTATGTATTGTTTTAAATAAACCTGCATTGTATGACACTTTGTTTGCTACAGCTTTTTGTTTGTTGGTACTTATAAAACATCATTCAAATATTAAAAGACTGCTTAACGGTACAGAACCTCGTTTAGGTCAAAAATAAACATAAAGGAGAAACATTATGGCAAAAATTGCTATTCTCGGTGCCGGAGGCTTCGGTATTTCACTGGGTGTCTTATTTGAACAATCTAAGCATAATGTAAGTATTTGGTCACATACCCCCGCAACTGTACAAATGCTACTAACTGAACATGAACATAAAAAATTGTTGCCCGGAATTAAAATATCTCCTGATATAAACATTACAGGAGATATCTCTTGTGTTAAAGATATGGATATTATTATAATTGCCACACCATCTGCCGCTGTACGTTCTACCTGTCAAACTATTGCAGCTTTACTCTCTGAGAGAACAGTGGTTGCTTGCGTTTCTAAAGGCTTGGAACAAGGTACTTATAAAGATATCTACCATGTCATGGAAGAAGAACTTGCTAACCCTTTGGTTATACTTTCAGGTCCGTCACACGCCGAAGAAGTAGGTCGAGGTGAAGCTACTACCGTTGTTGCCGCTTCCGAAAATAAAGATGCTGCACAATTTATTCAAAAAACACTTATGAATAAATCCTTTAGAATTTATACCAATGATGATGTTATCGGTGTTGAACTTGGTGGTGCTCTTAAAAATATTATCGCTTTAGCTGCCGGTATCGGTGATGGCTTAGGTCTTGGTGATAATGCAAAAGCTGCACTGATGACCAGAGGTATTGCTGAAATTTCAAGACTTGGTGTAGCTTTAGGCGGTCGTGCCGAAACTTTTGGCGGTTTAAGTGGCATTGGTGATTTAATTGTTACCTGCACAAGTATGCACTCAAGAAACCGTCGGACAGGTATTCTTATAGGTCAAGGCATGAATGGTACAGATGCCGTAAAAGAAATAGGTATGACCGTTGAGGGTGTTGGCAGTACAAAGGTAGCTTATGAGTTATCTCAACAAGTTGGTATAGATATGCCAATTGTCACACAAGTATACAAAGTACTGTTTGAAAATAAAAATGCTGCTGAGGCAGTAAATGAATTAATGGCAAGACCGGGTAAAAA
>JAVVRS010000028.1:1925-9929 GCA_036654595.1 Oscillospiraceae bacterium
TTTTTAAGTTTGTACCATTTTTATCAACACTGCAATTTTTCTTCCTCATTGCCGGCAGACAGTATCTCTGCACCTATTTTAGCAATGCGGCGGTCTTCCATTTCCATTACCGTGAACACAACGCCTGAAATGGTCACTGTGGGGTGTTCATCTGCTGATGGTATTCTATCCAATAAATCTGTTAATAATCCACTCAAGGTATCATAATCTTCGCTGTCATTGATTTCTATCTTTAGTAGCTTCTGCACCTCATCTAATGAGATTGAGCCGTCAAAGGTAAAACAACTCTCACTGATTTGTGAAGCTTCTTCTTCTTCGTTATCATATTCATCTTGAATATCACCAACAATAGATTCAAGCAAATCTTCCATCGTTACAACTCCGCCTGTTCCGCCATATTCATCAACTACAATAGCAAGCTGTAATTTTAATTGTTTGAAGGTTTTAAGCAGCTCCGCACAACGATTACTTTCGGGTATAAACAGTGCCGGTCGTCTGTAAGCTTTTACAATATTATCAAGTGCTCCGATATTACCCACAAGACTGAGCAAATCCTTTGCATATAATATACCGGTAATTGTATCAATATCATGGTCATAAATCGGTAAACGTGAATGTCCCGAATTAACTGCAATATCTATTGCTTCACGAACGGTCATATTTTGTTCAACCGCTGCAAGTTCGGTACGGTGTGTCATAACTTGGTCTACCATTTTATCATCAAATTCAAAGATATTGTTTATCATTTCTTTTTCTTCTTGTTCAATGGCACCCGTTTCATTACCTACATCTACCATCATTCTAATCTCTTCTTCGGTAACATTTTCAGGTTTTACTCCCGAATTTATACCTAATAAACCAACTATTACCTTTGTTGCTCCCGAAAACAACATTACCATAGGATATAGCAGTATAGAAAATAGTTTAACAAACGGTACAAGCGACAGGGTTATAGTTTCACTGAATTCCATCGCTATACGCTTTGGTACGAAATCTCCGAAAACCAACAGAAAAAAACAAAGTATAAAAGTTATTACAATCAATGTAATCCCATGGATAAATTCAGAGGGAAGTGGTAAAAATCTTAGATATCCGGCTATCGTTCCTGTGAATTTAACTGCAATTCCACAAGCAAGCAGATTGCATAAAAGCACTCCTACTTGAATTGTTGCAATAAATCTTGATGGTTCATCTGTCATCTTTAAAACCGTTTTTGCTCGTTTATTTCCATCGGCTGCCATTCGTTTAAGTTTGTTGTCATTTAAAGTAACGATTGCAGTTTGGCTGATGGAAAAAAAGCCATTAATAATTACCAGTAAAACAATTAAAATCAGATATTTCGTAATGCTACTGTCAGGGTCCATGGTTTAGTTTACCTCCATTTGTATGGTTAAATTTTTTTTGTATATTATTTTTATAGTAACACATATATAGGTGTAATGTCAATTTCTTGCATAAATTATCTGTACCCCATTAAACAGCCGCACTTTATACATTGCTGAGGCTTCCTCTCCCTCGGCACCGCCGTAGGTGGATTGCTCCGCAATCCGCCTAATTGCCGCAAAGCGGCAATACGTCAAGAGGGACGGGCAAAGCTTGCCCGTCCCTCTTGACGCCGGCGGTGCCGAGGGGCACGCTGCGTCTGTATGTCTTATCCTACAATAATCTTAGCTTCAGGCATAATTTCTTTACGACCGGCACTTCTTTTAAGTGACATTGCCAATGCAAATGATACAGGACCTACACGCCCAATATACATTGTCAAAACCAATGCCAATTTACTTGGGAAAGTAGCTACCGAGGTAGGTCCTACCGACAAGCCTGTTGTTGCAAAAGCTGAAGTCACTTCATACACAGCATCAAGTACGGTCATTCCCGATTGTTCAATAGGTGATGTAAGCATAAGAATACCTGTGGTAATACTTACTACTGCCACACCAAAAAACATAATAGTAATAGCTCTGTACACAGTACCAAAGGGTACACGCCTTTTAGCAATTACTGTTTCTTCCTGTCCTCTTGCCACACAAAAAACTGTCATTAAAATTACTGCCAAGGTCGTTACTTTAATACCGCCGCCGGTAGACCCCGGAGCAGCACCAATAAACATAAACAGACTTGAAAAGACTTTACTGCCCTCACTCAAAGGAGCAAGAGGAATTGAATTAAACCCTGCGGTACGACAGGAGATTGATTGAAAAATTGCTGCGGAAATTTTTTCGGGTATACTTAATCCGCCCATTGTTGTAGCATTATTCCATTCAAATACAATAAAAACAATTGTACCGAATGTGATTAAAACACCTGTAATAATCAGTACAATTTTAGTATGCAGTACCAATCGTTTATTCTTACGATATTCCATAAGATTATTCCATACAATAAAACCTAAACCGCCAACTACAATAAGCAAAGAAATAGTTGCGATAACAACATAATTATCAGTATAATTTGTAAGTGAAACAAATTCACCCTGCATACCACACACATCAAAACCGGCATTGCAAAAAGCTGATACCGACATAAATATTGACATAAATATTCCATAAGCACCATATTGCGGTACAAAGGTAGTTGCAAGTACCAATGCTCCTACCAGTTCTGCCGAAAATGAAAATCCCATAACAATACGAACCATTTTATTTACATCTGCGACACTGTTTGTACTAACAGATTCTTTTGCAAGCTGCATATTTCGTATACCGATTTTTTTGCCTACAATAAGGTTAAAGAAAGTCGCCAATGTAACCAAACCCAGTCCACCTACCTGAATAAGTGCAAGAATTACACATTGACCAAACATTGACCAATGTGTAAATGTATCATATATAATAAGTCCCGTTACGCAGGTTGCACTGGTTGCCGTAAACAATGCGTCAATAATCGGGGTTGCATCTCCCGACTTTGTCGCTATAGGCAATGAAAGTAAAATTGTACCTATTAAGATAACCATCGCAAAGCTTACGGAAATTATCCTTGCCGGCGGTGATACCTCAATATTGGATCTTTTAATATTCATAATTTTAAGAAACTCCTTTGCTTGCATAAAATTATATAGTTATTCATACAAGTATTTTTTGGCTTCACGAATAAGATTTTTATCATTTCTAAAGGTAACCATATAATATGCTTTTTCTAAATCTGCCCAAGTGATTTCACTTATTTCTTCTTCTTGCATAGTATAATTAATATTTTGAGCCTCACCCAAAAAATATACCACTTGCTTTCTGACATTTGGTTTGGGGTAATATTCGACTGCTTGTCTAAAGCCATCTCTTAAATCTATATTTATACCTGTTTCTTCCAATACCTCACGAAGTGCAGTTTGCACTTCTTCTTCTCCCTGTTCAACATGACCTTTAGGGAAACACCAATGTCCGCTGAATTTATGTTTAACCAATAACAGTTTATATTTATCATTCACTTTACGATACACTAATGCACCGCATGATTTTTCTCTTTTCATACTAACTCCCATGTGTCACAGCACATAAATAAATTCTGAAATTTCTTTCTGCAATGTGTTTTTTATTGCAGAAGCTTTTTCGGTATGTGCTATGATTTTCGCCTTTAAGCAGCGAATATATATTGCTCAAAGATTCTTTCTCAAATATATTTTTTAAATGAAGAACCTATGTTGTAATGTCAATCCTTTATAATATACCATTTTTTTAAACAATTTGAAAGTTTAAAATTATTAAAATTTACACAATTACCAATTATTTATATAATATTACATTTTTAATTGCCTAAATCTATACCATACAATACTTTTACCTCTTTATGTCGTCCATTCTTTTGTATTATATGACTAATTTATTATTGCTTTTTTTCCTTTTATTTTACTGTATTGTCATAACTCCATATTATTACATTATCACAACGTGTTTTGCTATTATACTTTATTAATCTTATACTTGTTCATATACCACTAAAAGGAGGGCATAATATTGTCTGTATCACAAAAATTTACACCGCACAAAATTGCGGCTATAGGTATGATGGCTGCTTTGGTTTTCGTTTCGTCCGGTATGAGAATTGTTATCCCCATCGGTACTGAAAATGCCGCTATCCATCTCGGTAATATATTTTGTTTGCTTTCAGGTTTCCTGTTAGGCGGTGTCAGCGGTGGTCTTTCTGCCGGTATAGGTTCTGCTTTATATGACCTAACCAATCCATTATATGTTGCCGGATCCCCTATTACTTTTATCACAAAATTTATTATGGGCTATTTATGCGGCGTTATTTCCAATCGTAACGGTCAAGCTGCTCAAAGTCAAAAGCTCAACCTTTTAGCTGCCGCAACCGGTCAAATTGCGTACATTATTCTTTATCTTTTCAAAGGCTTTATAAGAGATTTACTTAATGGCACAACATGGCAAGCAGCCGGTATTGTACAACTTACCAAGCTTCCTCTCAGTCTTACCAATGCTGTAATTGCAATAATCTTTTCAATTATTCTTGTCCCCGTTTTCCTTTTTGCAATGAAAAAATCCGGTTTTTACCGCAAACTACATTGATTTTACTTTAATCTGAGGCTACAGCTTACGGGGCACAATTTGTGCGTACAACGCACAAAAGGCGGCGGACAAAGTCCGCCGCCTTTTCGCTGTGCCGCAGCACAGCGAAATTGTGCCCCGTCTTAACCCCTGCCAAGGGTAAGACAACTTCCTTAGGGACACATTTGCACAACGGTATCTTTCGGTGATGAGATTTTCTTTGCTACATATTTTACACCGAGTTTAAAATCTAATTATATCATACTCAGCCTATGCTTTCAATCTTGTTTATTATCTCAATATATAAATATACTATTATATTTACAGTTTTAAATGCACGATTGCTACATTCTTTACATACTATGTATCAGATAATAAACACGTCACTTTCTTTAGGAGGAATATCATATGAATACTGTGCAAGTAAAGTGTGAACACCCTGTACCCAACCTATGCGGAATAAAATATAAAGGATTAGCCTTTGATGGCTGCTATTTTTACTTAACATGTCCCGACCTTTGTACTATAGTCAAGTATGATAAGCATTTTTGTGAAGATGAAACTGTTAAGACACAAAAAGCATATACAAGTATATGCTTTGACCAAAAACACAAATGTTTTTGGGCGGCAGCAAGTAAATGTCCATGTAAACTGTTTAAACTGGATTGCTGTCTGAGAGAAATAGATTTCATTAAGGTTACTCCGTGTGATAATTGTGGCTCAGTTATTACAGGAGTTTCTTATGATTGTATGAATGACCGTTTAGTGGCAACTTTTACAAACTGTATCGTTTCTGTAGATCCCCAAAATCCACAAAATCATATAATGCTTCAAAAATCTACTTCATCATGGTTTACCGGTGTACTCTCGGTTGCTCCAAGTCTTATTACAAGTGAAATGCAGAATGGTAAACAATGCCTTATAGTCTATGATGAACAATCTCAGCTTAAATACCGACTGGATATTCCTAATGAGTACATTTTTGAAACAGTTGTTTTTAAGCCATGTAAAAATATTACTTCTTTTTATGTGCTGGCTATAAAAAATGGCTGTTATCCATATATCTTAGAAGTATGTGAAGATTGTTGTAATATAGATATCTGTGGCTGTAATTATTGTATTGGTGAAGATAATTCATGCCATGATGACTGTGATACATCACATTGTGATAAACGAGCTTGTTGTGAAATTATAGAATCTGTTGCATTAATTGAAACAGCATTATCACATATTCTCAATGCTGAAGGTGAAAAATTACAGAAAATTATTGCTTCTACAGATGACATAGACAAAATTTTATGTGCCAATGAATTAATAAATACTACTATACTCAATGTAACTCATTTAGAAATAATTCTGCATGATAAACTGACAATTATAAAAGATTTTTGCAATCACTGTAATGAGGATACTCCTTGCCATGACTGTAAGCCTTGTAAAAATTGCGGCTGCAACAACTGTGACTGTGACTGCGATAATAATATCTCACCATGCTTTGACTGACAAATCAAAAATTTGTATCAGTGTATACATTTGCGGCTCTGCCATGGGGCGGCACAATCAAGGGTGCCCCCCTTGCAGGGGGGCACCCTTGCGGCGGCGAAGCCGCCTGCGGCATTTTATGCCGCATTGTGCCGCCCCACAGCCGCTTTTTAGGCTAAACTAAAGCGAGGGCGAACAATTTTTGTTCGCCCTCGCTTTGACAATTCAGCCGAAATTTTGTGGTGCCTGCTTTGTGTATACGATTTCAAATTGATATTTCACCATTACTGAACAATACTTTCAATCCCAAGAATATGGCGTTTTACTGCAACTAAATCGTTTATGTTAACCTTGCCGTCGCTGTTTGTGTCGCTTGCAGTGAAATTATAACTTTTCACGCTTTCAATCCCAAGAATATGGCGTTTTACTGCAACTAAATCGTTTATGTTAACATTGCCATCACCATCATTGTCACCCCGTACCACAATAGTAACTTGGTCAACTACTGTACCTCCCGAGTTTTTAAGCACAAGTTTTGCACCCGTGCCAAGTGTGGCAGTATCTGATACAATAGCATTGCTTGCGGAATAACATTCAATTTTTGTGCCTGTTGGCAGGTATACATTTGCTTTAATTGTAGCGGCTGTTGATTTTGGCAATACACCTGTCATAACTCTGCTTGCATCTATCTTGTAATTAATCGAAGTTATACCACTGCCCGTGGGCTGATTGGAAACCAATTTAGTTAAATCCAATAATCCCGCACCATATTTAGTCGTGTCCCAGCCAACAGGTACATTTGCATTGTTTTTAATCATAGCTTCTACCTCTGCAGGTGAAAGTGAGCTGTTGTTTGACACAATCATTGCTGCCGCTGCTGCAACATGAGGAGCTGCCATTGATGTACCCGACTTAGTACCCACTCCATTACCCGTCGGTATAGTGCTTGACACCTTTCCACCCGGTGCAGTTATATCTACAGCCACACCATAGTTTGAAAATCCACTGCTAAAAGCTCCGCCGGCATTGTAAGAAGCAACCGTAATTGCCGATTTTACATGAGCCGGGCAAGCGTTTGACAACTCAATATCTTGGCTTTCATTACCGGCGGCTACAATGACATTTACACCGCCGTTGACCACCTCATCTATCGCCCTTTCAACGGATTGAATATGTTCTCCGCTTGCACCCAGACTTAGATTAATAACCTTTGCACCTTGTTTTTGAGCATACTTTATCCCTGCAACAATATTTGTTCCGCTTGCTAACAATTTATTATCTGCATTTATGCTGAAAACAGCAATTGGCATAATCTTTATATTATCAGTGGTGGAATCTGCAACAATACCGGCAACGTGTGTACCATGGCTTTGAACATCTGAAGTATCGTTGTTTCCTTTTACACAGCTTATGCCCGGTTTCAGTCGTCCGGTAAAGATATCATCATTTGATGTAAGTCCAGTGTCAATTACCGCAACTATTACCTCTTTTTTGTTGGTATTTGCATCAAGCATTGCTGCAAATTCTCTCATTCCGCCTGTGCGTGCACCCCAACTGTACTTGCCTGTTTGTGCCGACAATATATCTATACTGTTGTCCGGTATGTATTCTTCATCTATTGTATCCGGCAACGGAATAACTTTGTCCGGTTCAACATATACAGTTTCCGGCATGGCTTCAAGCTTTTTTTGTGCTTCCAATGCTTGTGCAGGTGTTTCAAACTGCAATATATATGTATTGTCCAATGGCACTCTGATTACTCGGGCAGGATTAAGCACCGAAAATTCATCAATGCTGAGTGTACTTTCTACAATTAGTCTTGCTAAATCATAATCGGAGCTTATCGGTTCTTCTGCACTGAATGCAGAGATAGGCTCGGTTTTTGGTTGCTCCGTTGGCGGTTGCTCACTCGGTGTTGGGCTTTGCTCTGTCGGCGGTTGTTCGCTCGGTGTTGGGCTTTGCTCCGTCGGCGGTTGCTCGCTCGGTGTTGGGCTTTGCTCCGTTGGCGGTTGCTCGCTCGGTG
>JAVVRS010000029.1:0-9667 GCA_036654595.1 Oscillospiraceae bacterium
ATTCCAAAGAGCTCAAGGTATCATTGATACTCCTAAAGACCTCTTTGAATATATGCTCAGCAAAGGCGACGGCATGATTAACGAAGAAAAACTCATGAAATATTGTGAAAATTCCGCTGAAAACCTTTACTGGACAATCGACCACGGCGCTCAACACAGCAGAGACCCTTGGAACAAAACAGCTCCAAGATTAGGCTGCACACCTAACAACAAACCAGCAACAGTAGTTGAAGCTACTCACTCCAGTATTCCAACATGGCGTGTACATAATGCTGTTAACGGCGGCTTTATGACAAACGGTGATGGCGGTAGAATTACTGGCCCATTAACAATGACATACCTAGGTTTGGGCGGCGAAATTTTATTTAACACATCTTTGAAAGAAATCCTTAAAGCTGACGGTAAAGTTGCAGGCGTTGCTTGTGAAAAACTTGATGGCTCTAAAGTTACAATCAAAGCTGACAACGTACTTGTTTGCACAGGTGGTTATGCTGCTAACTTTGAAAAAACTCATAGAATGTTCAAGACACTTAAAAACGATAACTATCATCTACATAATGTACCTGATGGCAACATCGGTGAAGGTGAAGAAGCAGCTAAAGCAGTTGGTGCTAATGTTGTTGACTCCCCTGGTATCCAAATCGTTTATACAAGTATGACTTGCGGCGTTGGTGTTAATGAAGAAGCTGGCCTTATCGTTTCTGAAACAGGTAAACGTCATGCTGATGAATGGACATATATGTACCATGTAGCTACAGGACATATCAAAGCAGAAGACGCAACAATTATCTACTACATCTGCGACAAAAACGACCCACATCCAATGGCTCAATATGGCATGACTTTGAATGAAGTAGCTTCCCCAACAGGTAAAACTGTTGAAGAACTATGTGCTAGCATTGACAGAGCTATTGCAACAAACCCAATGTATCAAGGTAGAAAATCTATCGATCCTAAGGTTCTTCAAGCAACAATTGATCGTTACAATGAACTTTGTGAAAAAGGTAAAGACGATGACTTTAGTAAACCTGCTGACAGAATGAAACCAGTTAAAGGACCACAAATGTGGGCTCTTCCATTGCTTCCATTCCCAACAGTTACATTCGGTGGTATCGATTCAGACTGCGATTCTCGTGTTCTTGATGCTAACGGAAAAGTTATCCCTGGTCTATATGCAGCAGGCGAAGTTTCCCACGTTGGCTTGTACGGTATTGAATACCCAACTTGCGGCATGGGCGTTGGCGGTACTATCTTCTTCTGCCGTGAAGCTGTTAAAGATATCCTTAAAAACAACAAATAATTCATATTCATACAAGCAAGATGATTTGAACAAGTAAGTTTGAAATAATATTTTGGACTGAACATTAAAATTTAAATTGCAAAGTGACCACCAATTTCATTGGTGGTCACTTTTTTTGTGCTATAAAATACAGAAAAAAGTTACGTTACAAAAATTGCAACGTAACTTTTAAAATTATTCCGAGAAGTATTTAACAATTGTATCACCGATATAACACGAAATCCTGTACATTTCAAATGGATTACAGGACTTTTCATATTCCAATGGGTTTGAAAGATAACCAAGGTCAAACAACAATGCAGGGGCTAAAGTTATATTGGTAATCTCAAATTCATTGGAAAGAAAATATCCATTGTTGCTGCGATTAACCAACGTAGAAACATTGTTAATCATCATAGAAGCCAAGTGTTCGGAAGATGGATTACTGTAGAATATTTTCATACCAAATTCATTGTTACCGTCTATATCAGCAGGAGCTATATCATGATGAAATGAGATAAATAAATCAGGGTCAAGTGCAGTGGCTGTAGCAATACGATTTTGTTTGGGTAATGATTCGTCGTCACTTCTTGTTAAATGTACTTCGGCACCAAGACTTTCAAGTCTTGCTTTAGTGAGATTGGCAACAGCTAGATTTAAATCTTTTTCAGATGGACCATAGCTTCCGGCAATGCCGACATTGCCTAAATCAGCACCTCCATGCCCTGCATCAAGCACAATGGTAATTCCGTCCAACGGCATTGAGGACGTCCCATTCGGCACATGAGCTTCCTTACAATAGAGTATGAGATTTTTATCAAGGTATGAAACATTATACCCGCCAAATGTTTTGCCATCTTTTAATTTCATAGTAATGGTAGATGAGTTGATTATTGGATTGTTTACGATTGAGATGTTGCTAAAGATATCGCTTTCCAGATGGGCAAGAATTTCGGGCATATTTGTTACATTAAAAAGGGTGATACTGAGTATTTTATAAAAATTGTCATATTTGATATGAAACGGAGCACCGGCGGCACCGATAATATTTAGGTTTTCACCTTTTTCGGTAGGTTGAATGATTACATTTTCGACCTTTCTGAGATAAGGTGTAACACCGTTTACAATATTAACATCATCTTTCGATATAAAACCACCGCTTTTTAAGCCATAATAGTTTTCTGAAACGCTTGACACATAGTCAATACTGCCATGCTTTAATGTAGTGAGATAATTTGAGGGCGAATATTGATTGATGAGCACATTCGCTGAATATTTGTTCACCTGTACAGCTAATTGTGCATTTTTACCTACCAAATATATTTTACCTTTACTTTTTTGATTTGTAACTAAGCCGTTATAAGTTTGTGAATAGGTAACAATGCCTAAATCTATAGTTTCGTTTATTTTAGGGTTGAGCTTTGCGTGAGGAATAGCTACAGAGTAGATGATAGGAACGCCATTATGGGACGCATAAGCAGGAGTAAGAGAATAGGTGTCATCACCTACCTTGGCTGTAACTACAGCACCATATGGGGCTGTACATTGCAGCATAACAGTGGTGTCGGAGGTATATGCTGTATCTTTTGGCGGAAATGCTTCAGAGGGCACAATTTTATCAATTGGAGTTATGCCGGAAACGGTTTGCTGCGGCATACGATGTATGATGACTGTGGAATCTATATCACCGCATGAAAAATTAAAAATATTTTCTCCGGGTACAAGGTTTACCAAAACGCCAAAGCCACCATTCTCGGTATGACGATATATGGGATATCCGTTTACGGTTAAAGCAAATTTAGGATTTGATAATCCTGTTATAAAGTAAGAATTACTGTTTATTGTAATTTCATTTGCAGGAGAGGTAATGGTTAATTCTTTGGGTATTTTAAGTTTAGTTTTATTGTTTGGCTTTGAGTATAAAACTTTTGACATATTTTTTATATCTTGAGTAACAGGATATACATTTGATAAAAGCGAGGAATAGTTTTCCGAGATATAAGAGTTTAAGTCAAGTTGGTTGTTAAGATACATTTGATAGTTAATTTCCTGTTTATCCGCAAAGAATACCTTATCATTTACAGGTCGTTGCAGCTTATAAACAAGATTACTTGGGACAACCGCAACATCAACACTTTGCGTAATATCAATAAAATCAGACAGCTCCTGATAATATCCCAATTCACCGGTGATTGTTACATTCATTCTCGGTATTACCAGGTCCACATATCCTCTGGAAGCAGTATCTTCAACAAAAGCTTTTTTGGCATTGTTATGCAAGTTTACATCACAGCTCATACCTAAAAGCATATCCCCTTTAAATTGCTTGACATTGGTATAACAATCGGAAATCAACTGCTCCATATCGTCGTAATATCCATTGGTTTTAGATAGAATAGGGTCATCTACATTAGAAAATATAATGCCTTTAATATTATAATTTTTAGCAAGTTCTTCAATACTGTCCTGCATAAATTCTTTTACCCGCTCATCTGAGGGTAGCAGATATATATTTTTATTCAAGTTAATTGACACAGGATATTTTTCCGTAAGCTTGTTAAAATTAGCGGAATTGCCCTCTCGGCCGAGATAGTAAGGGCGAACTACCGCAAAGGTATCAATTCCTGATTTATGTGCAGCATCGCATAGAATTTTCAGTGGGTCTGAATACTGATACCCGGGGTTTTTTACCCAGAACTTGCTTTTGGGGAAATACTTTGAGCTATACATTGCACCACTGTTTGGCAACACCTCGTAAAATATGCTGTTGTAGCCATTTTCCGAAGCAAACTTGACTAAAGACACAGCTTCTTTGGTAAGCTCATCAGGACGCATATTCGGTCGTGAGGGGTAATCCCAATTATTATCGGAATAGACAAACATACCTTTAATATCATTTACATTTTTATTATTTTGTGCATAAGCAGTTGCAAAGCTGATACCGCAAACCGCAATAAACAGCATTGTAACAGAAGTTAAAGCCGCTATTACAGACTTCAAATTTTCCACGTCCAATCAGTATCGTTTTATGCTATAGCTTAAAGTCATCAAGGTCATATTCGGGTAATGGCATAGGTTTTTTCGGGATACGTTTAAGCGGTGTATATACAAATTTGCGGCAAGAAAAATAAGGTGCAACAACACCTTTGTTTTCACAAAGTATCATACTGCCGCTGGTATTGCTTTGTCCAAGCTCACAATATTCACAGGCAGGTTCAATTCTGCCGCCAAACAATTTATTTTTAATCAACAACATTCACTCCATAACACAATTTTTTTAACAGTAGAGTTTAAAAACTCTTAATTTAGTTTAGCAGAAAAACAATGATAAAGCATTAAATTTTTGTTGATTTATAAGTTTTTTTCAAAAAAATTCTATTTCCGCCGCTAAAAATCATGTAGCACATACATAGTATGCAGATAATAAAGATTGGAGTATTGCTGTTTGCAACAGGAATAGGCTTTGAATTAATGCTAAATACCGATGTTGCGATAAGCAGCTTGCTGAGAAAAGGATAGGATAGTATGACAGTAATTATGCCATGTAAAAATCTTGAGGAAATAAATGGAAGGAATGAAATCTCATCATTATCTTCAAACATGGCAATTATTTGAAATATAACGGACAGTCCGGCAAAAGATGTAAAAAACGGGAGCAAAATAATACGGGTAAAGTCAGAATATTTTACACATTCAATACAGCCGCCTGTTACCTCTAAAAAGCCATAAACGCAGGAAGAAACAATTTGTGAAGTGTTTGTACCGAGCTTTAATGTATTACAAAGCCATGAAACAACATCAAGATATCTGATTATTTCAATTACAGAACAGAAAAACAAAACAAATCCGCACATTATAATGATGGCGGACGTAGCGTTTCTCATTGCTGATACAATGCTTGAAGAAAATGAAAGTGTGTCACCTTGTCGGCGAACAATATCAGTAGATTTTATATTTTTTTTAACAAGCAAGCCAATCACCAATGAGGAAATAATTGATGAAAGATAAATTACAACACCTGCCCTTGTATTTCCGAGCATGGCGGTGCCAACACCGGCAATTACAAATGCAGGAGAAGGATTACAGCAAAAGCAAAGCATAAAAGAAGCTTGCTTTGAAGAAATTTGTTTGGTTCTATACAGTTGGTCGATAGATTTTGCACCGACAGGATAACCGCCAATCATGCTCATAAGTATGGCACAGCCAAACTCGGAGGATAAACCGAAAATATATTTGGTGATTGGAGCAAGGGGGATAGAGATAACCTTTGATATAGGTGAAAAGCTGAGAAATGATGCCAGAACCATAAACACAAATAAAGATGGAATTACTGTTTCCACACAGATAGAAATACCAATGCCTATACCGTTGCTTACAGCATTGGAATAAGTAAGCATAAGAAAAAATACTGCTGCAAACAGCATTGCAGAAAAGAAAGTCACGAAAGATATATATCTGCTGTCCTTTTTATTGTACAAGACTTTAGCACCGCCTTTTGTTTAATATAAGATAAATAAGTATATGCTTGTTAAAAGAGAGAATATATATATTAACAGAAACATTAATCGTAATAGAGTTTCTATTTTAATTTATATTGCGACAAGGAGCATACTTATGAAGAACAACCGTAACAGGAAGCAAAAACCAAGCAATTCTCAAAAGGAAAAACAATCGGGGATTTTACAAGAACTGTCACATGAATTGTTGGAGCAGCCATTTCATATGGAGCTCGGAAGTAATAGGGAAGCTATAATTGAGGGCAGTATGGGTATATTGCAGTATGATGAAAATATAATAAAGCTGGGCATGGGACAATGTGTTACTGTATTCAGAGGAAGAAATCTCCATATTCAATGTATGACTTCAAGCAGTGTTATAATAAAAGGATTTATTACCGGCATAGAATTTATGGTTTGAGGTGAACAGTAATGTTTATAATAAGATTTATAAGGTATATAAAGGGGTATGTGCTCTTTACCGCTAAAGGTGCCTATGTAGAAAGATTTTTAAATTTACTGGTGAGAAACGGAATACACGTTTGGGACGGTAAAAAGACTAAAGATACATTCAGTGGTTATACCTTGGTTAAGAATTATAAAAAAATCAGACCTATTGTTAAAAAAACAGGTGTTCATATACATATACAAGGACGATATGGTGCTCCGTTCAAAGTCAAGCAGTACAGTAAGCGTAAGGGTATATTTGTGGGTATAGCGGCGTTTACGGCAGTGCTGGCGATAATGAGTATGTTTATATGGAATATAGAGGTAAGCGGTAACAGTAGAATACCGACAAGCAGTGTAACAGAAAGATTAAGCGAGTTGGGTATAAAAAGAGGCTGCTTGCGTTATGGTATAGATGCACGAGATATTGAACAGAAGATGAGGCTTTCATTCAGTGATTTGTCTTGGATTGCAGTGAACCTTCGTGGCAGTACCGCTGCAATTGAGATAAAAGAAAGAGTAATGCCGCCGGAAAAGATTGACAACAATCAGCCATGTAATGTAATTGCGGCAAAATCAGGGCAGATTAAGTATATGGAGGTGTACAATGGTCAATGCTTGGTTACGTTGGGAGATACGGTTAAAAAGGGAGATGTGATAGTCAGCGGAGTGATTGAGGATAAAACACAGCACGCATATTTAAAGCAAGCCAGAGCTAAAATCATTGCTCAGACCTCAGAAGCATATCGTATAGAAATACCGCTGGAAAAAACTGTTTTTGTCTGCAATGAAGAACCGCTTGAAAATAAATATCTTGAAATCGCATCATTGAAGCTACCGCTGTCGATACCAAAAACAACCGCTAAAAAATACAGAACAGGCGAGGAGATATGTATAATTAAAATTGCAGGATTAACATTGCCGGCAAAGCTTGTGACCCAAACAATCTATCCGCTGAGTGAAAGCCGTATTAAGATTAACTCAAGTGAAGCAAAACGGCTTGCGGTAGGCAGACTGATGCAGATTGAAACCGCACTTAAAAGCAATGACGGGAAAATAATAAGCAAAAGAACAAACGGTATTGCACAAGACGATGTATATATATTACAGGCAATATACATTTGTGAAGAAAATATAGCCTTAACACGGGAAATTTTGCTAGATAATTAATAGCGTGATTTTGAGTTATAGTACATAATTTACAAAAAAGTTAACAGTTAAATAAAAAATAGTGTAATATTGTATTGTTTTATAGTAGATGTTTGTGATATACTATTTTAAAATATTACAATATTTTTAGGAGGGTTTAGGTTATAGAGCGTATCATCAATGTTGATAAAATAGAACATATACTCGCACTTTTCGGTAACTATGATGAAAATATCAAAATAATTGAAAATAAATATTCTGTTCAGATAATGTGCAGAGGGACAGAGATAAAACTCATGGGAGATGAAGAAAACATCTCGCTTGCGGAAAGAACTATACAAAACCTGATTAAGCTTATTAAGAAGGGTGAACGCTTAAATGAACAGAACGTGCGATATGTTATGACTATGGTAGAACAAGGCACAGAGAAATCTTTGGCTTCAATAACCGGTGATTGTATCTATGTAACAATAAAAGGAAAACCTATAAAAGCAAAAACGGTAGGTCAAAAACAATATGTAGATGCAATGAGAGCCAATACAATAACTTTTGGCGTAGGTCCTGCCGGCACAGGTAAAACATATTTAGCGGTAGCATTAGCGGTAAAAGCATTGCGTGAAGAAAAAATGAGCCGAATTATCCTTACACGTCCTGCCGTTGAAGCAGGTGAAAAACTTGGCTTTTTGCCGGGTGACCTTCAGGATAAAGTTGACCCATATCTAAGACCGCTCTATGATGCACTGTTTGATATGTTGGGTGCGGAAAGCTTTCAGCGTTATATGGAGAAAGGTACTATAGAGGTAGCTCCGCTGGCGTACATGAGAGGGAGAACACTGGACGATTCATTTATAATATTAGATGAAGCACAAAATACAACACCGGAACAGATGAAGATGTTTTTAACAAGACTTGGTTTTAACTCAAGAGCAGTAATAACAGGGGATATAACCCAGATTGACCTTGGAGAGAACAAAAAATCAGGGCTGATAGAAGCCATTAAAATTTTACGGGATATAGAGGATATAGCCATTATTAAGCTTACCGAAAAAGATGTTGTGCGGCATCACTTGGTACAGGAGATAATTAAGGCTTATGAAAAATATGATGAAGGGAAAAGGCAGATATAATTATGCAAAGTGTAAAAGTTTATATTTCAAATAAACAAAAAGATATTAAGATACCTACAGGCATAAGACTATTGATAAGACGTTGTTGCCATGCTGTATTGTTGAGCGAAGGACTGGAGGATTGTTATGAAGTCAGTGTAAGCTTTATCAATAATGAACAGATAAGACAACTTAACAAGGAATTCAGAGCAAAAGATATACCGACAGATGTACTGTCGTTCCCTCTGGGTCAAGATGGAGAATACGATAAAAATGTAGATACCGACGCATATGTGCTCGGAGATATTGCAATTTCAATTGAAAAAGCAATGGAACAGGCAGAGCTTTACGGTCACAGCCTGCAAAGAGAGATTGCATTTTTAACAGTACATTCAATGTTACACCTTTTGGGCTATGACCATGAAGAAGGCGGTCTTGCCGCCGTACGCATGAGAGAAAAAGAAGAAAGTATACTAAAAAAGCTTGGGCTTTCAAGAGATGCAAGTTATACAATGGACGAAGATTAAGCATAAAAATGAAAAACAATCTGGACAGTTTACTTGGTTCATTTAGGTTTGCTTTTACCGGACTTATGCACACCATAGCACATGAGCGGAATATGAGAGTACATATTGTTGCTATGATATATGTACTGCTTTTTTCGGTTTTTTATAATTTATCAACTGCCGAGCATGGTATGCTTTATATTGTAATAGCAATGGTTTTAATTACGGAACTGTTTAATACATCAATTGAAGCCATAGTTAATCTGCTGTCACCGAAATACAGTCAATTTGCAAAAATTGCAAAAGACACTGCGGCGGCATCTGTACTCATAGCTGCCATAGCCTCTGTGGCTGTAGGCATATGCCTGTTTGCAGATGTAAAGGTATTACATGAGATTTGGCTGTATTTTACCCAAAGCATCATTAGAATTGTTCTGCTTGGACTTTCTGTGATAATTGCCGTTTTCTTTATTTTATCGGATATAAAAAAATAATATTGTGCCGCTTTGTGGCAGATAGGAGAATAAACATATGAACACAAGTTCAGCATTTGTTGCAATAGTTGGTCGCCCAAACGTGGGTAAGTCTTCTCTTATGAATTACATCATGGAGGAAAAGATAGCTATAGTAAGTGATAAACCCCAGACCACAAGAACAAGAATTATGGGCGTGCTGACCAAAGAC
>JAVVRS010000030.1:0-9604 GCA_036654595.1 Oscillospiraceae bacterium
TACTACACAGTAGAGGGTGGGGACTTAAAACACTTTATAAGTTTAAACATTAATTTTTGGTCTTTGAATATCCAAAGCTCATCATATTTGACTGATAAATTTTGATGACAGGTACAAAGTAAAACAGCACAGCCAAAGTCGTGAGAAAGCATTGTCAGTACTTGTTGTAATGCAGCAATATCAGTATCATTTTCAGGAGAAATATCATCAAGCAGTATTGTTGAAAAGCCAAAATAAGCAAGCAAAGCCGCTTCAATAAGATTTTGTTTAAATGGTGAAAGCTGAGATGGAAATGTAGCTTGGATATCATTGTCAGGTTGTATAATATTGCACAAATCAGTTAAAAAATCCATATTGGGTTCACGATTGTTTAATGCACAGATAAGGCGATAGTTGTCGGATACTTTGAGATTGTTTTGTAGGAAACTTTTATTGTCTATATGATTGCAGCGAGGATAAGTTTGTGACATTTTATGACAAAATGAAGATTTACCGGAATGTGCATTGCCATACATAAAGTAAACTTTACCTTGAATAAAAAGTTCATCAGCAGCTTTTAAAATATTATCAAAAGGGTAGCTATGAACAATCGGAGCAGGTATTTCAGATAGTGGGAATGTTAAGAGGATAGCACAGAACATATTTATGGAAATCTCAATACTTATGGGATAGATAAATTTTTCAAATGGTGAAGCGGTATGGAAAATCCAATCAGAAACAGGAAGAAATTCTGCATATTGAGGGAGATTAAGATTAGTATTTGTGGTATGAGTAAAAAACAAGACAAAAAGCTTGCATACAGGGTCAAAAAACAGCAAAGAAACAAAAAAGGCTAAAAGACCACAAAGTGAAAAGAACATTATCATTATAATATCATTTAAACGTCCACTGTCTTTATCCGGCAGCTTAAATGTTTTAAAAAGGAATTTGCATGAAACGCTTGTATGAGAAGATTTGCTGAAAGAAGCATTGATAAAAACAATAGTAATAGTAACAAATGCAAGTAATATAATAATACCTGCATCACGAAGATGGAGAATATACACAGAGATTGGTGAGGAGGAAGAAAAGCCTTGTTCGGTAAGCTGAATTACGCCTTGCTGAGAGAGATGTGTAACATAAGCACAAACTGAACAGATAAAGAGCATTACAGTAACAAAGAATGTAAAAAATGCAAATAAGAACTTATCCGGTTTTAGAATATACTTGGCAAATTTCAGATATTGCATGGAATATCACCTCCGAACAACTTCTCTGAGGGACATACCAGATAGAAAGAAGTACCGTCAACCAGATTACTTTCTACCCAAATAGCACCATGACAGACTTCCATTACATTTTTCACAAGACTCAAACCAATACCATAGCTGTCACGTTTAAGCGTTTTAATACGATAATTGGTTTCAAAGATATTTTCAAGATACGCATTGTTAATAGGCTTGCCGTAATTGTGAACGCAAACCACTACACTGCCTTTTTTTTCGGAGATATCTACCGTTATAGCCGTACCATTACCATATTTTATTGCATTATCAAGTAGATTTGAGATGGCACGATAGAATAAGTTCTCACGTCCGGGCACTTCAGAGATACCATCATCGGGCATAGTAAGAAGAATATTTTTATATTTTTTACGGTAATCATTCACAGCCATGGCACAGACCATTGAGAGGTCGGTAGTTTGACTTTCCTCGGTGGTTTTTACTTGACTTAGTGCCAATATATTTTCTACGCTTTCATTCATATGACCAATGTATTGCAGAATTTGTTCTTGGTCTGAATGAAGCTGTACCATAGCACTGAGAACACTGATAGAATTTTTCATTTCATGTGAAATATATGAGTTGAGAATTTTAAGGTCATCTGTATTGCGTATCATTCTGTCTTGCAGTAAATTCAATGCTTGAAACTCATCAGAGTATTCAGTGGGATAATCCCTTGGGCTTATAACAACAGCATCACCGATACCAAGTCTGGTAACGATTTCGATATATCTGTTAATTGGTGTTGCAATATGGCTTTGAAAGGCTTGTGTGTAAAGAAAGATGAAATTTGTACAGCCTACAATAAAAAAAAGCACTAACAACAATACGGAAAGGTAGACTGAACCTCCTTGCATAGAAGACGGATTAGCTAAATAGGAGAGCAGAAAAATTATAAATGAGCAGAACATAACACCTAAATAAACACAAAAATATACGAGAACCCTAAGCAGTTTTTTTTCACTTATAAACATATTCTATAGCCCTTACCTTTCAGAGTTTCTATTACGGGCTTGCTGTATACACGCCCGATTTTTTTTCTCAAATTAGCCATATGTACTCTAAGCACAGATGAAAATTCATCAAATTCTTCATTGTAAACATGTTCAATTATCTCCTCGGCAGAAACAGGGTGAGGATAACTGGAAGCTAAAAATTCCAGTATATCAAATTCTTTTGCCGAAAGCTCAAGCTTTTTGCCACAGAAAGAGATACTGCGGATTGAGGGATTTATTGTCAAGTCGCCTATTGATATATCAGCATTTGAGCGGCCATAGAAACGGCGTATAACTGCCTGTATTCTGGCTCTGAGCTCCGAAAAATCAAACGGCTTTACAATGTAATCATCAGCACCCAAATCAAGCCCATTGGTACGCTGCATAACATCATTTCTTGCAGAAACAATAATTACAGGCAGATTATTGCCGGCTTTACGAATGTTTGACAATACCTCCAAACCGTCCATATCCGGCAGATTTAAATCCAACAGCACAGCATCATAAGTATTAAGTTCAATTTTTTCTTCACCCATTGTACCATCAGAAGCAATATCCGTACAAAAACCCATAGCATCTAAGCCTTGGCTCATAAGCTTTGACAGGCTTGCATCATCTTCTATAATCAATATACGCATCAAAGACACACCTCCTTGACATTATGGTTTAAACAAAGGGGCTGTCTAACAAAGTAGACAACCCCCCACTGTATTTCTGTTTTCAAAAAAAAGATTAGTTCTTTAAGCTTTGTAACGGTGCCGGAATATGTCCGCCACGATTGATAAACTTAGACGGTGATTTAGTATTTACCTTCATTACAGGGCCTGTACCGAACAGTCCGCCAAATTCAAGTTCTTCGCCTTGCTTTTTGCCAATAGCAGGAATAAGTCTTACAGCGGTTGTCTTGGAGTTTACCATTCCTATGGCAGCTTCATCAGCGATAATTGCCGAAATAACTTCGGCAGGAGTATCACCCGGAATAACAATCATATCAAGTCCCACAGAACAAACGGCAGTCATTGCTTCGAGCTTTTCAATGGTAAGAGCACCACATCTTGCAGCTTCAATCATACCGGCATCTTCGGTAACGGGAATAAATGCACCGCTTAAACCGCCGACAGTAGAGGACGCCATAACTCCGCCTTTTTTAACAGCATCATTTAGAAGTGCAAGTGTAGCGGTTGTACCGTGAGCACCGCACATTTCAAGACCGATTTCTTCGAGAATGTGAGCAACGGAGTCACCGACAGCGGGAGTTGGGGCAAGAGAAAGGTCAACTATACCGAAAGGTACACCCAAACGTCTTGAGGCTTCCGAGCCGACGAGTTGACCCATACGGGTAATTTTGAATGCTGTACGTTTAATGATATCAGCAATTTCATTGATGGAAAGGTCGTCCGAAGCTTTTGCAACAGCGGCACGAACAACACCCGGACCCGAAACGCCTACATGAATAACGCAATCAGGTTCACCGGGGCCATGGAAAGCTCCTGCCATGAATGGATTATCCTCAGGTGCATTACAGAAAACAACAAGTTTTGCAGCACCCATACATTCTTGGTCAACGGTAAGCTCGGCAGCTTTTCTGATGGTTTGCCCCATGATTTTAACAGCATCAAGATTTATACCCGATTTTGTTGAACCGATATTAACCGAAGAACAAACATGTTTTGTAACTGCAAGAGCTTCGGGGATAGCGTCAATAAGTTCACGGTCGCCTGCGGCAAAACCTTTGTGAACCAAAGCAGAAAATCCTCCGATAAAGTTTACACCGACAGCGATTGCCGCTTTTTCCAAAGTGAGAGCATACTGTACCGGATTGCCGCCGCTTGCGGCAACAAGCATAGCAATTGGAGTTACCGAAATACGTTTGTTAATTATAGGAATACCATATTCCTGTTCAATGTCCTCGCCTGTTTTAACCAAATCCTTTGCCAGACGGGTAATTTTATTATATACTTTTTCGCAGGATTTATTGATATCTCCATCACAGCAATCAAGAAGTGATATACCCATGGTAATGGTTCTGATATCAAGATTTTCGTCTTGAATCATCGTAATGGTTTCAAGAATATCGCTTATATTTAGCATTAAATTTGCTCCTTTTTCAGCTTAGATTCTGTGCATTGAATTGAAAATATCTTCATGCATAACATGAATAGACAGTCCCATATCATCGCCCATATTGCCAAGACTTTGCTTTAATTGAGCAAAGTCGCAGTTAAGCTGTGTCAAATCGACCATCATAACCATTGCGAACATTTCCTGTAAAACAGATTGGGTAACTTCAACAACATTGGCATTGCATTTAGCACATTCGGCACTTACTTTTGATAGTATTCCAACCTTGTCTTTACCGATTACGGTAACTACAGCTCTCATAAAAAATCCTCCAAATTATAAAATAATGTTTTGTAATTGCTCTAAAAGCAGTTGCGGTGAACAGTCTGATGGAATATAAAAGTTTTGCAAGCTTAGATTAACATCACTTATAATTGCACAATCAGGGCTGCAACTGCGTTTGAATTGTCCGGCGAACAGACGCTTAATAAAAATCTGTAATTTTTCCAGAATGAAAGTACGTTTAAATTCTCCGCCAAAAGCGACACAGGCATAGTAAAAAATCTTGTCGGGACGCATATTGTATTTAACAAAATAATATAAAAAGAAATCATGCAATTCATAAGGCCCCAGGATTTCTTCTGTGCATTGAGCAATTTCACCGTTTTCGTCAAGCGGAAGCAGTTCAGGGCTGACAGGAGTATCTAAAATATCTTGCAGCACAAGAGCAATGCTTTCAGTATAATGCTTTTCAGAAAGATATGCAACCATTTTGCGTATGTTAGTTTTGGTTATACAGATATTTACATTATAACTTGCCATATGGTCACCGCTGAAAGTACACCAACCCAAAGCACCTTCCGACAGGTCGCCTGTACCTACTACAAGACCACGATATTTATTTGCAATATCAAACAGAATTTGTGTTCGTTCTCTTGCCTGTGCATTTTCATATGTAACATCATGGGTGCCTACATTGTGACCGATATCATCAAAATGAACCATCACAGCATTTTTGATAGGTATATCCATATAGGTAGCTCCGAGTTGTTCAATAAGTGCCAGTGCATTATAATAGGTACGGTCGGAGGTTCCAAACCCCGGCATAGTAATACCTATTAGATTGGAGGCTTCAAGCCCCAGTGAGCAGAGAGCTTCGCAGGCAACCAAAAGTGCGAGGGTAGAATCCAAACCGCCGGACACACCGATTACAAGCTTTGTAATGCCGGTGTTTTGAATACGGCAGGTCAATGATTTTACCTGCATGGCAAACAATTCTTCAAAATAACTGTCATCATCTTGCTTATTACCGCTGAGAAATGGATTTTTGCAGACTAATCTCATCAAATCTTTTTGAATAATTGTAGGATTAACCGAAGAAACGGGTTCTGTGTTGTAAGTGAATTTTTTGTCGCTGCGTATAATATCAACATCAATATCCATCATTGAATAGCTGTTGTCAAGGTCAGCGGATACAAAATAAAACTCGTTGCCGCACTCGTATAAACCACAGCTGCCGCTAAAGAGAAATGGTTGTGAGGTATCACCTATACCGCCGTTTGTAAAAGCAATGGATACACCTAAGGTATCGCTTAAAGCCGAAAGCTCTTTGCGAAGCTTATTGTTATAACCTACAGTTACAGGGTTATAGCTTGGAAACAGGATAAGTTCACAGCCTGTTGCAGCTGCCTCAATTATCCTTGCGGCAAGGTTGTTGCGGCTTGGGGTAATGACACAAAAACGCAGACTTCCATATTCAAAGACTTTGAGCGGAGTATTTTCTTTGACAGAGGGGTTATTGACAACGGAGTTTTCACAAGGCAAAAGTGCAAGCACACTGCCGGAGCTTATAACAGCCATTACATCAGTAACACAGTCATTGTTCCAAACAGGCAACCCGACAATCAAGTATCCTGTAAAAGCCTTAAAGTTTTCACAAAGCAATGAAAGATAGGTTTGACAGGAGCTTGCCAAAGAGGGATTGTGAAGAATTTTGCCGCAGGCGGGAGAACAAAAAGCAAGCTGTGGAAGAAGAATTATATCGCTTTGTCTTTCGATAGCTTCAGAAACAATGAAAGAGATATCTTCATAACACATAGGGGGATTTGCAACAGAAACTCGGTTTATACCGGTGCATACTCTTATTAATGAATTCATTGAATTATATATCCAACCTTTCTTTAGAACTGACATTAAAATACAAAAAAGCACTGATGCCGACAAATTACATTTATATTTACATAGTAACATAATTTCGTGTAATGATAAATATTATTAATAAATTTACTTTTATTAATGGCAATATGTAAGCGAAAATGAACATAATTTACTTTTATTATTTAGTTATATTGCGTAAAAAAATTCAATTGGCAGTCAAAAGTTAATAAAGTTTACGACTTTGTTCTATTAACACTACTATTTTTTTCTTTTATGTGCTATAATAACTTAGTAATAAAATACAAAAAAACATAATATTATTGCTTAACTGAGCCCATAATATTTTATGCGGCAAAAGGTATGATAATATATTTATTTTAAATGCCATGTTTTGAATATGGTAAATATTGCCAAGGCAATAATAATTATTCAGCTACTTGTCAAAGCAATATATTTCACAAAAGATAGGTGAGGAAAACAGTGTTTACTAATTATTTCGATAGCCACGTTCATACCCATAATTCTCCTAACAGCAAACATTCAGTGTCATATTTATGCGAATCTGCCATCAATAAAGGCTTGATTGGTTTTGCTGTGACCGACCATTTTGAATGTGACCTCAGTGAGCAAAGATATGATTTGGTCATTAAAAATTCTGTGATGGATATTAAAAAAGCACAGATTTCTTTTGCAGACCAACTTACTCTTACTTGCGGAATTGAGATTGGACAACCATTAATGAATCTTACAGCTTGTAATGATATATTAAGCTTTACAAAATATGATTATGTTATTGCATCACTTCACAGAGATTCAATGCACGAAAATCATTATGTTAATACCAATTTTAATGATTTCTCAAAAAAAGATATAGATTTATTGGTTTCTACATATTTTGATGATATGCTGAAAACAGTTGAGTGGGCAGGCTTTGATGTCGTAGGACATTTTACTTACCCCAGCAGCTTGATTGAAGGGGTATATAAAAAAATTGTTGATATGACAGCTTATGATGAAGTCGTTGATGAAATTTTAAAAAAGATTGTACAAAAAGGCAAAGGAATTGAAATTAATACGTCGGGACTTAGATATGATTTAAATAGATGTATACCCAGCATACAATATATAAAACGATTTAAAGAGTTGGGTGGGGAATTGGTTACAATCGGTTCAGATGCACACAGTGCCGAAGAACTTGGCGAGGGTATTCAAAAAGGCATGGAAATGTTGAAATATCTTGGGTTTGAATATGTTACCATGTACCAACAGCATCAGCCCCGTATGCTTAAAATAGAGTAAAAAAGCGATTGGAGAAGATACCTTGAACTACAAAGAAAAATTTATAGAATATTATACAGCAAATATTAATCGTGAGGGTTCTGCCGAACTTTTAAAATGGCTTGAAACTACAGATTTTTTTATTGCACCGGCAAGCACTAAGTTCCATTGTGCTTGTGAAAGTGGATTGGTTCAACATAGTGTTTCTGTGTATGAAGCTTTTATGGAAAAATACTTTGAACCGGGTAAAGATACAGCAGAAACAGTAGCTATTTGTACCTTGCTGCATGATTTGTGTAAAGCACAATACTATAAAGTTTCGGAACGTAATGTAAAAAATGAAGAAGGTAAATGGGAAAAACAACCATTTTATGCCGTTGATGACCAATTCCCTTATGGACATGGTGAGAAATCAGTGTTTTTGATTGAGCGTTTTATGCGTCTTAAAACAAGTGAAGCTGCGGCAATTCGTTGGCATATGGGTGGGTTTGATGACAGTGCAAGAGCCGGTAGTTTTTATATAAGTCAAGCATTTGAAAAATATCCTTTAGCTGTAAAGGTACATCTGGCTGATTTAGAGTCTACATATTTAAGAGAACGTGGGACTTCAGTTGTGAACAAAAAATAATTTGTTATAGCATATAATAGAAAAAGGTCAATTGCAAAATAATGCAATTGACCTTTTTCTATGCCCTGACACCTAAAATATGTATAAATCGTATTTTACGAATAGGATAACTTGTAAGCAAACGGTAATCACAGTCTATAGAATGTGCGGCAACCAAAATAGTTGAAATTGATGGTTTAAGCCCTGTATAAACAATAATTGGGGTATGATGAAACCCCTCTCCTATAGTTTGCAACTGAATTATATCACCTGCTTCAACTTCATCAATCGCACATTCTACACCAAACGGACCGGAACCTTTGTTATTGACAAGAAAATTGTAGAGGTAATCAACACCTGTCCATGCGGGAGCACGATTATTTAAATCATGATAATACCAGCCATAAACAGGTGTTTCATTCATTATACCACTACCTGCAAAGATACACTGCGAAACAAAGTTGGTACAATCTCCGCCGATATCACTGAAATCATAATAATCAGGGTTGCGGTCATATGCCCATTTATGTGCATAGGCTACAGCATAGTGTCTGAAATAAGGGAATAAGTTCATATTATCACACCTTTCCAACAAAACTACATAGATTAGCAAAACGCCGCCCAAAGGTTAAATTGTACCGGTCGTGAACAGATTAGCACAAAAATAATATAGACCGGATAAAAAGCAGTATTTTGATGAGGAGTAGAAGCTTATATATTAATTTTATGAGTAAAGAGTAAGGCTTAATTCTATATAAATGTATATAATGGAAATTTTCTTGTAAGACTGTCGCTTTTTTGTTACAATGAGAATAATATTACATTGCTATGAAAGAAACGGAGGTGTTGTTATTCAAAAGACGGATTTGCAGAGATATTCGGCAATAGCTGATTTTATAGCAGAATTGCTTGGTTCTGATGCAGAAGTAGTAGTATATGATGTTGAGATAAAGACAGTAGTGTATATAGTAAATTCATTGGAAGATATAGAGATTGGTATGCCAATGGGTGAACCGGAAACTGTATTTTTAGAGCAAGGTATAAGCGAAAAACAAGCATATGTTGTGAATTACAGAGCATTATCAAAAGCTAAACATAAAATGAAATCCGCAACATTTTTTCTGAATAACAGTGAAAATAAATTGACAGCAATGCTTACTGCAAATATAAGAGTTGATAAATACATTGAACTGAGAGAAATGATAAATGTTTTGATAAGAGGACAACGTCCGGAAGAAAACGAT
>JAVVRS010000031.1:0-9551 GCA_036654595.1 Oscillospiraceae bacterium
GGTTGCGTTAGTCAATCTTATTAAAGAGAATGCCTTGGTGGCGTAGGGGGAGATAAAACTATTATGAAACCAGAAATTTTACTTAGAGATTATCAAACCGAAGCTGTAAATGCTTGCTTAAATGCTGTTAGTAAAGGTCAAAAAAGAGTGTTTGTTGAGATGCCTGTTGGTTCAGGTATCTCAACAGTATTGATAACTGTGGCAAAAAATCTTTTGTCATCAAATAAAGTTAAACAAATACTATGGCTGACCGATACTTTGCAAATGCAAGAACAGCAGTTAAATTTAGCAAGAGATATGATTGCTGATTTTAGGGCAGTGAAGCAGCCGGATTTTTTAGATGTAGGTATTACTTTTGCCACAATTCAATCTGTATTAAGAGAGAACAGCAAAGTAAACGTCTCCCTATATAATGCAATAATATTAGGAAGTTCATCAAGTGTTTATCAAAAATTAAATGCACTAATGGATGGCAAAGTAGTTATAGGGAATGTATGGAAATTAAAAAGTAATGGATTGCTATATAATGATGCAGAAGTAGTTTATAATTATAGAAGTCCGGACTTTACCAACAATTTTGAACGCATCAACAAATATAGCTACGAAGTTGAAACTTTTTGTGCCAAGGTACTGGAAGAGTATGGGTCTGTTAACCAAGAAGTGCATCTTGACAATTACGATGCTGATTTTAGAGAAATACTTATTTTGAATCGTATCTGGTGTCTTACAGGTGTTGAGGTGAATGAAATCGCTGGCTACATTTTGGCTACAAAAGTTTTGGACAATACGGATAAAGTGCATACTGTTTTGCAAAATCCAGCAATAAAAGCAAATTTAAAATACGCATAATCGCCGTTTGAAAAGATATAGAAGCCGAGTGGGAGTAATTAAAATAACCCCCGAAAACCTTTATTAAAAAGGGGTTCGGGGGCTTTTTTTATGCTGTATGTTTTTTGCAAGCAACACATATTATTTTAAAAATACATTTATTACATGGTATTAAGGCACAACACGCCCAATTAACCGCCCAATTGACCGCCAAACCCACAGCCACAATCAATGGCGATAGTATCATTGATTGTGTTATAGTTGCAAAAGCTGTTACTGAAATGCTTGGGGTTTACTTGAATTATTGCCAAACCTTAGAAAAGCCGGCAACAACCTTTACAAGGTAAGGATAAGAAAATCCTCGCTCTCCCCTATACTTTTTATCTGCCACGGCTTTGAGCTGTTGGTATAATTCGCAATCTCTTGGCATTAAATCTTGAATTTGTTTAATCTGTTCCGGTGATGCTTCTTTTGCGAAAACCACATGGTCAATACGGAAATTGTTTTTGATAAGCCAATCAATGGCATTGTCAGCTCCCTTAAATGGCTCAATTTTGCTTAATGCGTCTAAATTTTCTTTCGCCCATATATACCAATTATTTAGGATTTTTTTAGCGGTAGGGCTATTAATTTTACCACCTATCTCGTTTTCCATTTCTCTTACGAAATCTAAAAATGCTTCATCATAAACAACACCTTGTGTTTCAGAGAGCTCTTGTCTTTGAAACCAGTTTATCCTACCGGCATACATTCGAGTAATTCCATGATGTTCCTTTTCCACCATTTTAATAGTATCTATCATTTCGCTTGCTAACATTATTTTTCCTCCTTTTTTTCATTTCTCAATAAAATTGCCGCTTTTAAAACCTGTTTTACCGAATAACCAACCTGTGCTTTCAAGCCTAATTCTTCAGAGAAAGTTTTTGTCAGTTCATCTAGCCCACGAGATGTATATTCTGAAAGCCTAAAGCGAGTGATTTGCGTTTTCCCTTCCTTTACAGAGGCGAAAAACTCATCTTCAATTGTAACAGTGCTATCAATGATTTTATTCCAATCAGATATACTTTCCGCTTCTTTGAAGGCTGTGTTTAGGATATACCCCACTGTCATTGTAACCATGTCGTCTTTACTGAATTTTTCTTTTTGGTAAATTTTTTTGAGCTTTTCCATCATTGCTTTTGTTTCTATACCGGTTCTGATTTGTCGCATAACCATTTTTTTCAGTTCCTTTTTTAATTTAATTTTGCTGATGTGAAACATGTTCTATGAGCTTATCTATAGGATATCATGTTACCTGTAATCTGTCAATGGATTTTGAAAATGTTTTTAATCAGCTTTTTAATCAGCCTAAACAAATGACAGCCGCAGTGTGGGAATAGTTGAAATATCGCATAAGCCCCCGAAAGCCTTTAAAAAAAGGCTTTCGGGGGCTTATTTTTATGCTGTAGGCTTTTTACAAGCAACACATATTATTTTAAAAATACATTTCTTCCATGGTATTAAGGCACAGCACGCCCAATTGACCGCCAAACCCACAGCCACAATCAATGGCGATAGTATCATTGATGTGATAAATTTTGTGCGGAGTTGCTCCATTTATAAATTTTGTGGGCAGATGTCCCACTATAATTTTGGAGCCATTATCATAATGATTTATATAAAAATCATGCGGGCCAAACATAAGCTCATTTTCATCATAGTATTCAATTGGCATATCACTAAAATCAGGTAAGCCTGCATGTACTAAAATGAAATTTGTTCCATTTATCTCAATTTCTTCATATAAAGGTAACTCGCTTAAATAATATGTGATTTCATTTTGCTCTTTAACAGTAAGTCTGCAAAAGTCTTGCAGCGTTTCTTTTTGCCCTATTGACGCAATAGCCAATTCTTCTTGTATAATCGCTTGCTGTGCTGCTTGGCTTTGAAACATTAAATCGTTTAAAATAGGCAACATCATAAGTTCATGGTTGCCTTTAAGTAAATTTATATTCTTTCGCTTCATTATGTCTTGAAGCAATGGTATACCTTTATCCCCTCTATCAAGAACATCTCCTATAATATAAAGGGTATCACGATTATTGAAATTGCTATATTGTAAAAATTTTAAGTACCTGTCATAATTGCCGTGAAGGTCACTCAGAACATATATCGCCATTTTTTTGCCTCATTTCTGATTTTTTATTTTTTTCGCTCAACTGTAATATTTATTATACACCTTATAAGCCATATTGTACGACACCTTTTTTTATAGCTTTTGCATTATTGAAAATTAAAGCTCATATTGCAAGCTTACACACCCCGTACTCTGTAATATATATGTAAAATTTATTTCTTTATAATTCCTGTCAAACCTTGTGAATATCTCTTTTTTCGAGTATACTAAGGTAATAATTATATAATGTAAGGGAGTAATTTTATGCAAAAATATACCCGTATTCTTGCTGTATTGTTAATATTGACAATACTGCTGACAAATTTTACTGCCTGTGTTAACAAACAGGGTTATTCTACCCCTCAACCAGATGTACTAACACAAAAAGTAATTGAAAAAGATAAAATTCCCGTCACCGTTTTGGTTAAATATGCTTTCTCTATTAATGCCTTTGAAGTAGCTGTCGAAAATAAATTTCCCAACCTTGACTTGGTACAGGTCGGAAATTTTACCTCGGACATGGGTCTTGATGAATACGAAGCCCGAATGAAAAATGACGATTTAACCGACATTGTTATGACTTGGCCGCTTGACTGCGGTTCGCAATATTTGGAGGAGCGTTTGCTCGACCTTTCCGCAATGCCCTTTACAAGTAACTACAATATCTCTAAGCTTAACGAAATCTCCCGTGACGGTAAGCTGTATTATCTGCCCGGTCCATCTCAAATTCGTGGCATTGTCTACAAAAAAACTTTGTTCGCCGAAAAAGGCTGGGAGGTTCCCACTGATTTTGATGGATTTATCTCCCTTTGCAAACAGATTGAAGCCACCGGTATACGTTCCTTACAGCTGGGACTGGACGACCCCGAAGTACTGGACACCGCTTTTATAGGCTATAGCTTTGCCAACTGTTATGCTACCCCCAAAGATACTCAATGGATTATGGATTATAACAACGGCGTGGGCAGCCTCGGTGACCATTTTGCTCCCGCTTTTGAGGTGTTTCAAACCTTGATTGATAACGGTATTCTAAAACCCGAAGATTTAAATATAAATTATGCCCAACGTGAACGCATGCTGTTTGACCGTAAATGTGCTATGATTGAAGATTCTGTACTGTTGGCAAGAATGGGCAACGAGATTGCCGGTAACGACGATGAGTTCGCTTTGATGCCTTTTTTCAGTCCGGTATCAGATGGCGATTGGGCAAGACTTTACCCTGTTTGTTACATAGGACTAAACCAACATTTAAGCGAACCGCAAAATAAAGCAAAATATGATTTGGTAATGCAGATAATGGAATATATAAGTACTCCCGAGGGTCAACTTGCTTTGGCAAGCGATACCGGTGCTATGTACTCCAGCTTGAACGGTATGCCTCCACCTAATGATGTGCCCGAAATTAAAGCACTTCTTCCGGCTCTGGAACACGGCCGCTGTGCAATATTCCCTACTTTTAAAAATGCTCAGGGTGCTTTGCGTGAGGGTCTTGCCGGAATTTTAACAGGTAAACTTACTGCCGAAAATGTAATACAAATGGTTGATGCGGTAAACCTTGACCCACCTGCTGCACCGCCGCCAACTGTAATCGGTAACGCCTCCGACAATTTTACCATAATGGATATGGGTAATTTTTTGACCGACGCAATGCGGACTGAAAGCGGCTGCGAAATTGCACTTTTCTTGGACAATGGTAAAGATGGTCTTTACAACGGCAAAGGACTTTGCTCAACACTGTACAAGGGTGATATCTCTACGGTAGATATCAGTCGCTTGATGCCGGATATAAAGCGTGGGGAAAAGGTTAAGCTGCAAAAGATAACGATGACCGGCGAGGATTTAATACGGACATTGGAATACTCTATACCTGTGGACAATAACCAATTCGGTTGGTTCTACTACTTCTCCGGTCTGCGTATGGAGTTTGCTCCCGCCGCTGAAGCCGGAACCCGTATTCACAGCATTACTGATGACAAAGGAAACCCAATTGACCCCAAACGCATCTATTCTGTTGCTATTATGGATACCATTGTCCCCGAAAAATTTATTCTGTCCTGCGAAGAAACCGATGTTTTTATAAGCGACCTGCTTACCGACAACATTCAAGCAAACTACCCTATTTCTCCGCCAAAGGACAATAGGTTTATCATATGTCAACCATAAATTGTTAATTAAAGTAACCGCACCGAATAGAGGAGGCGTTATATGGGTAAACAAAAAAGTTCTTTGGGTAATAATAAAACTTTCTATAGGCGTATTATTTTAGCTTTTACTCTGCTGTGTATTTTAATAGGCTTTCTATGCTTTCAATATTACCTTAATCTACAGGATACAATAAAAGCTGAAAGCCGTGGCTATATGCAGGAAATATCACATCAAATGGCTTCAAATGTCAACAAGGTGATTGATGATAACTATGCCATACTCGCCACCATTGCCACTGTTTTGAATAATTTGGACATTCAAAGCTATGACGAGTTGGAAAATATTGTTTGTAAACAACGGGAGCTTTGGCATTATCAGGCTCTTTTATTAATAGACGATAACGGCGTTGCCTATAACGAAAAAGGCGACACTGTCGCACTGAGCAGTGACCAATATCTACAGGACGTTATTGTTAAAAAAGAACGCTCTTTATCTACCTCTCAGATAATTAATGGCAATGAATCAATCATCTTTGCAATACCTCTGAGTAATTTGAAAATTGACGGCACCAATATGCTTGCCCTCGCCGTAAGCTATGATTTGAATACTTTTGACCAAATATTATCTATGACCGCTTTTGACGGCAAAGGCTATGCTCATATAATTCGCAACGACGGTACAATGATTGTACGTTCCAGCTCGCCTAATTCTATGCAAACCGGTTATAACATCTTAAACTCACTCTCATCTGCATTAATTAATGATGGCAAAACCATTGAAGATATCAAGGCTGATATTGCTGAGGGCAGAAGCGGACAAACTGAATTTATCCTTGGACAAACACATGAACATATGACATATACTCCCCTCAGCAACCATAAATGGAGCTTGCTGACCTTTGTTCCGGTTGACGCTGTCAATGCCAAAAGTAACATGATGTTAAATATTACTCTGCTCCTCTGTGGTTTAATCACAGTTACCTTTTCGGTGCTCATTGCTATTCTGATACTTACTTTTCTTAAAAATAAACGTAAGCTGGAAGGTATTGCCTATGTAGACCCTGTAACAGGCGGAAACACCATTGAACGATTTTATGATTTATCTCAGGATTTACTGGATAACAATACATCATCACAATATGCTCTGATTTATACCAATATCGAAAAATTTAAGGTACTCAATGTACAGTTCGGCAGAAAAGCCTGCGATGACATTCTGTGCAGCATAGAAAATGGTATCTCCTCTGATTTAAGCGATGAGGAATGTATCGGTCGTCTGTTTGCAGATAACTTTTGTGTCCTTATAAAATATGAAAATGAAGCTGTCCTATCTAAACGCTTTGAACTTTGGTATAAAAACGGGACAGATTATGTGCTGACTAAGGGTGCGGTATGGCTGCCTTTGATTATTGAATTTGGAGTTTATATCATTGAAAATGAACTTCTGCCATTTACTCAAATGGTGGACCGTGCTAAACTTTCTTTGAATGAAGCCAGCGGTGAGTTCCATGGTAAGGTTAGATACGCAATATATGACGAACAGGTTCGCCGCCAACTTTTTAGAGAAAAACAATTGGAGGACCGCATGGACACTGCTTTGGAAAACAATGAGTTCCAAGTATATCTCCAGCCAAAATACTGCGTGCAAACCGAACTTTTTGGTGGTGCGGAAGCTTTGGTTCGTTGGATAAGCCCTACCGACGGCTTGATAATGCCTGATGAATTTATACCATTGTTTGAAAAAAACGGCTTCATTATTCATCTGGATTTCTATATGTTTGAGGAGGTTTGCAAAAACCTGCATAGATGGATTGTTAATGGTCTTAACCCTGTGAAAGTGTCGGTCAATTGCTCTCGCTTACATCTGAAAAATATGGATTTCCTCAAAAAGTATTGTTCAATCGCTGATAAGTACAATGTCCCACATGACTTGCTCGAAATTGAACTTACCGAAAATACCGTATTTGATGATGTTGAACGTCTGTCAAATATTATCAGGGAAATACATTCCGCCGGCTTTGGCTGCTCCATGGACGATTTTGGAAGCGGCTATTCCTCACTGAATTTAATTCAAGATATCCCTGTCGATACCTTGAAGCTTGATAAAATCTTCTTCCGCAACAGCGGCGATTTACAACGCAGTGAATCGGTCATCGGCAGTATTATTACCATGTCAAAAGACCTCTCCATGCTTACCGTTGCTGAGGGCGTTGAGGAAGCGGCTCAGGTGGAAATGCTTAAACGACTGGGCTGTGATTACATTCAAGGCTATTTCTTTGCAAAGCCTATGCCTGTAAGTGATTTTGAACAGCTTATCTTCGGAAGAAAATATGAGATAAAATAATAGTAAACAGCCAAAAGAGTTTGCAGCCTAAGTCATATTGACTTAGGCTGCAAACTCTTTTTATATATTGTATCAAGCTGTAATCTCCGCCGTTAACCTAATTTTAAATGCTGCATATAATAGCAATGAGCCATTTAAGGCTCTGAGTAAATGCTAAATTCGAGCCTTCCTTGGCTTTATTAATATACACGGAAATTTAAATACTAAATCAGGAGGAATTTTTTATGGGAATGCCTATCATTAAACCCGGCACTATCACTCGTGGAGATGCCGTCGGCGATATTATAGAATCAGTTGCTATTGAAGAAGCTGCTTTTGCACACATTTTGAACGCCGAAAGCGAAAAATTAATGGCTGTTGTCAACAACAATGGTGCTTCTCCGGAAGAACTTTTAGCTATAAATAAATCTGTAAAAAATGCAATCAGTGCTATTTCAAGACTTGAAATGCAGCTGCAAGCTAAACTTGATTTGTTTAGCAGCACAATCTGTCAGTAGTTTGACCGACAGATACAAATTGATTAAAAAGGAGTAACTTATATGTCTTTTTCTTATGCAAATGCCGGCTCGGGCCCAAGTGCGGGCGGTATAGGTTGGTTTAACTTCGGTAATCTTACTCTAAACCCGGGACAAACAATCCCCGGCTTGACAGGTACTCTTAACGACGGCTCTACCGTTACCTTTGATATGTCCGCACCATCTTCCTCATCTATGATTTTTGATGCTGTGGCTGCTCCTATTACCGGCAACTTTGGCTATACCGGATACACCGGCACAATTGGTAATGTGGTGCTGCAAAACCAAAGAATCGGTTCTCTTAATCCTGCTGTTATAAACATCAGCAACATTGTCGTAAAAGACCCTCAAGGCAATCCTGTTACCAATTATACAACACTTCTCTCCGACGCCGAAGAAACTAACATCGGTGAATCATGGGTATGGCACACAGATGGCGGCGTATGGAATCAATTTACCCTCCTCGGCAACACCCCACCTACCCTCACCGGACTGGGTACTCAAACTGCTACTATTGCCGGTAACTCTCAAGCTTTTGCCGGAGATTATGTTTTAAGCACTCAGTCACCAAAAAATCTCTCACTTACTCTCGTTACCAGCGGCGGACTTGAAGGCGTTGCATTAGGCTTCGCTGTTACCAAGGTTTCTGTTTGTAAATATATCGGCAACCGTATCAGCTCCGCTGACCAATTCGTTCTCAACATTGCAGGCTCACCCAACAATCAGGTTACAACCTCCGGCTCTGCCGTTGGTTTGCAATCCCCTTGTGCCGTCGTTTACGGCTTTGCAGGCAACACCTACACCATTCATGAAGCTATGGCTCCGGGCAGCACAAATCCACTCTCTGCATACAAGCAGGTGGTTTCTGCTGTCAATATCAGCCCCGGTGGCAGTGTTCCTCCTACGGGTAGTTTGCCAATTAACTTTACCCCTGCTTTAGGTGACATTGTAGAATACACCATTCTCAATGCCGCTCCTCAAGTCTTTAAAAAGAGCGTTGATAAAGCTTTTGCAAAACCGGGTGACATTTTAACCTACACTGTTACAGGTATTAACCCAAACAACTACCCTATTCCGGGTGTGGTTTTCACCGACCCTACCCCTGCCGGTACAACTTATATTGGTAATCTCGTTGTAAGTGTGCCATATACAGGCACTACCCCTGCAACAGGTCTTACACTTACAATGCCTGCAAACAGCACCGTTACTGCTTCCTATCAAGTACAGGTTTCACCTAACACTCCTGTCAACAACCCTATCGTAAACATTGCTTCCGCAAATGTTCCCGGCGGCACTTCGGGCAGCACAAACCCTGTTTCTACTCAGGTTAATTATGCTGATTTAATCTCAGACGGCAACTTTATTAAATCTGTTTCCCCTGCAAATGCTAAGTTCGGTGACATTTTAACCTACACTTTGACACTGCACAACACAGGTAACGTCGCCGCAAACAATGTTGTTATTACCGACCCAATTCCTGCCGGCACAACCTATGTTGCAGGTTCGGTTACTGCAAGTGCTCCTTTTGCAGGCGACCCAACCTCTGCAATTACTCTTACAACGCC
>JAVVRS010000032.1:0-9379 GCA_036654595.1 Oscillospiraceae bacterium
ATTATATATAGTAGTTTTACCCAAAGAACAAGCGGCGACAACAGCTAACACAGGTATGGCATCGGGAATATGAGTTGCATCAATACTGATACCATTTAGGTTTTCACCCGACACTGTGACCGCACCGTTTACAGCTGATATATTACAACCAAACTGTTGCAGCAGGTTGACTATAGCTTTATCGCCTTGAGTTGAATTGATATTTAACCCTTTGCAACAAAGCTTATCGCCAATTGCACCTGCACAAAGCCAAAATGCAGCATTTGACCAATCACCCTCAACAGTTGTATAAATAGGGGCATACTTCTGCTTTCCTTTAATAAGGTAGCCGTATGAGGTTTCGGTAATCTTGATGCCAAACTGTTCTAAAACCTGCAAGGTCATATCAATATATGGCTTTGATTGAATTTCAGCGGTCAGATAAATTTTGCTATCCTCACATAGCAATGGCAGTGCATAAAGTAAGCCTGTAAGATATTGTGAGCTTTGAGAAGGGTCAATATAGTAATCACCGCCACGCATCATGCCGCTTAAAGTGAGAGGAAGAGTTGTGGCTGTGCCGGTGACACCTTTTGAGGTCAACACTGTAAGCATTTCATCAATAGGTCGCTGCGGCAATCGTCCCTCACCGCTAAATGATGAAGTGATACCCAAAGCGGCGGCGATAGGAAGCATAAACCTCAAGGTAGAGCCGCTCTCACGACAGTTTAAATCAGCGTGAACACTTTGATTAAAGCCGTTAAAGACGACAGATGTTTCTTTGCACTCAATGTCACCGCCAAGACTTTTACAGCAATCTATTGTAGCAAGAATATCCTGTGAATAGGTGATATTAGCAACGATAACAGGTTGTCGGCAGAGAAAGGAGGCAATCAGTAAACGGTGTGACTGAGATTTTGACGGCGGTGCAGCTACAACTCCGCAAAGCTTGCCATGCACTGAAATATCCATTGTTATACCTCCGTTTTCTTGCAAAGCTGTAGAAATTCATCTATAGAAACTTTTTTCACATAAGGCTGTGCAAAATCTTTTACCAAAACCAAACCTATATTGTCACCACTGCGTTTTTTATCTTTTGCAATGTAGCTTGCGGCATCAATCATTGGTGAGCTGTAGCTTGTAGGTAGATTGTACTTTTCAAGGCAAGCTGTAATTTGTGGGGTAATGTCTTTGGCTTCTGGGTCAAGAGAGGCGGTAAGCTTGCTGATTTCAACCATACCTATTGCGACAGCACCACCGTGAGATACCTTGTGGTCACTGTGCATTTCAATACCGTGAGCAAGGGTATGACCAAAGTTTAAGAAAACTCGGACACCTTTTTCAGTTTCGTCCTGAGAAACAATTTCACCCTTTATCTCAACACAGCGTGTGACAATCTCTTGCAGATGTTCTGAAAGCTTTCCTGTGGCAACCAAATCAAACAAAGCTTTGTCCCAAATAACGCCGTATTTTATTACCTCGGAAATGCCGTCTGTGAAAATTTCCTTTGAAAGTGTAGACATCAAGTCGATATCACAGACAGTAAGCACAGGCTGATGAAATGCACCTATGAGATTTTTGCCCTCAGGAGTGTTGACAGCAGTTTTGCCGCCAACAGAGGCATCAACTGCAGCAAGCAGGGTAGTTGGCACTTGAACAAAATCAATACCTCTTAAAAAGGTAGCGGCAGCAAAACCGGCTAAATCTCCGACAATACCTCCGCCGAGTGCAATTACGAGGTCGGTACGGGTTATGTTGCTTTGTGACATTTTGCTATAAAGTTTTTCCACAGTGGAAAGACACTTTGAATTTTCTCCTGCTTCAAATATAAAGCTGAAAACAGGGTAGCCTGCATTGGAAAGTATATCTTCTGTACGCTTTAAATAAAGCGGAGCTACATTGCTGTCAGTTACAATCATCATTCTTGTTGAGTGGCTGTATTGCTTTAAAAACTCGGGAAGCTGAGAGAGCAATCCGCTGCCAACAATTACGTCATAAGGTTTACCTGTATTAATTCTTACTGTATTCATGGTTAAGCTTCTCCTTAATATCGCTTCCTGCTTTGAGCAGAGTGTATAACTCTTGTTCATCACAGTTTTTAAGTGCGTTGCTGTATTGCTGTAAATGTGAGATTAAGAGGTCAATTTCATCTACAAGATTATCTCGGTTAATCATAAAAAGCTCTGTCCACATGGTAGGATTTAACTTTGCAACTCTTGTTAAATCTTGAAAGCTGCCCCCACTGTAGGCTAAAAATTGTTCCGCCCTGGGACTCTTAATATAAGCATTGGATAAAACATGAGCAAGCTGTGAAGTAAAAGCAATTACTTGGTCATGGTTTTCGGGAGTGGTGATAGTAATTCTTCCAAAGCCTACAATTTTAAATAAAGCTTCTAATTGCTTAACCATTTCGGCCGATGCAGCATCAGGTACAATAATCATGTTGCTTCCCCTAAACAATGTAGTCAGTGAATTTTTATAGCCCGAAACTTCACGTCCTGCCATTGGGTGACAGCCGATAAACGGTATTCCCGTATCCTGTAAAATCTCTTTGCACGGGTAGATAATTTGACGTTTAATTCCACCAAAATCAATAATACAGCAGTTCTTTGAGAACATCATTTTATGACTGCGGACATATTCTACAATGTCATTTGGATAAAGAACCAGTACGATTAAATCGCACAAAGGTAAAGTGGTATCATCTAAAACCCCATCAATTACCTTCTCCTCTAACGCTGAAGATATTGTACTTTGATTGCGGTCATAAGCGAAAATCTCAATTTCAGCAGCGGCTTTAATCGCTTTTGCAAAGGAGCCGCCGATAAGTCCAAGTCCAACAATTCCAATTTTATTAAACATATTCACCTAATTAAGTGTTTTTCCGAAAAATTCGGTGGTACGTTTTACATCACCCATAACTGAGTTAAAAACATCAGGAGTAATAGATTGAGCACCATCACACAATGCTTTTTCGGGACAATTGTGTACTTCTATCATAAGACCGTCAGCACCTGCGGCAATTGCACTCATAGCCAACGGTTTAACCATCCAATTGATACCTGCGGCATGGCTTGGGTCAACAATAACAGGTAGATGTGAAAGCTTTTTAAGCAAAATTACAGCTGAAATATCAAGTGTATTTCTGGTCATAGTTTCAAAGGTTCTTATGCCACGTTCGCACAAGATAACTTGATTATTTCCACCTGCCATAATATATTCGGCACTCATTAAAAATTCTTCTATAGTGTTTGCAAGACCTCTTTTTAGCAGTATCGGTTTTCTGATTTTACCGAGTTCTTTTAGCATTTCAAAGTTTTGCATATTTCTTGCACCAACTTGAATTACATCTACATTGTCAAATAAATCAATATGAGTAAGGCTCATAAGCTCGCTTACAAGGGGTAAACCGGTTTGTTCTTTTGCAACAGAAAGCATTTCAATACCATCAGCACCCAAACCTTGGAAAGAATAAGGAGAGGTTCTTGGCTTAAATGCACCGCCTCTTAAAAAGCCTGCACCGGAAGCTTGTACAGCTTTTGCAACTTCGGTAATCTGTTCAGGGGTTTCAACAGAGCAAGGCCCCGCAATCACACTGAAATATTTACCGCCTACTTTGTGTCCTGCAACATCAATAATAGTGTCGTCGGGGTGGAACTTTCGGTTAGCATTTTTATAGGGGTCTTGAATACGTTTGACGTCCTCAACAATGTCATTTGAACGTATAGCCCCCATATCCAATGATAAAGTGTCACCAATAAGACCTAAGATAGTGGTTTGAGAACCTACAACGGTGTGAACCGAAACATTTTTGCTTTCCAACCATGTGATAAGGCTGTCTGTTTTCTGAGGGCTTGCGTTTTGTTTTAAAATAATAATCATTTGTGTGTTCCACCTTTCAAACTTTTGTGAGTAAAAAAAAACACCGATGTTTGTTTCCAAAACATCGGCTGTACTTACATCTGGTATATACTTACTTGAGGTGAGTATTAAGATATAAAATATTCAAGCTGTTGAGTTGGATTTATGTTTTTGAAGCTACAAAAAAAGCCTACGCTAAAATAAAAGCCCAAGCTAAAATATCTAAAAGATATAGAATTATTTTGTAGTTTCTGTTTCATAATCAAAACTCCGTTTCAAATATTTCTCCAATAAACACTTTTACTATACTACACTAAAGTGAAAGTGTCAATAAAATTTAAAAAAATAAATTAAAACACAAGCAATTAAAAAAATCCCAACTTTCATGCAGTAAACTTGCTACTATTTACCACTTTATAATTGCATCGTTTAATTAAGCTGATTAAATACAGTGCTATTAATCATTGTAAAACTGAAATAAGGAGGAAACACCGTGAAAAAATATATCTGTATAATGCTTTCTGCATTTATGATGATGTCTGCTATGACAGGCTGTGGCAGTAAATCTTATCAAGAGGACGTGGCGACTGCACCATCAGAACCGCCAATGACAATGAACAAAGTAAACCCATCTACAGCAGGTGCAATGGACAGCAACGAAATGGAAGAGGAAGTTGGTATAGTAAATCCGTCTACAGGTGCCGGAGGAAATGAAGAAGCGACACCGGTAATGAAGCAGGAAGAAGTTGTACCACCCGAACAACAGGAACGAAAAATCGTCTGGACAGTACATATGGAACTTGAAGCACTTGCTTTTGATGATTTAATTTCAAGCACAACAAAAAGGGTAGACGAGCTTGGAGGTTATCTTGAAAGTTCGGATATCAGCGGAAGTCGACGTTCTGACGGACGGGAATCAAGATATGCACGTTTGGTGTTAAGAGTACCATCTAAAGATTTAGATGCGTTTTTAGATGAAGTGGGAACGATGGCAAATGTGACCTCTTTAAATAAGCAACGTGATGATATTACATTTGAGTATACCGATACCGAAAACAGAATGAAGTCGCTTAGAATTGAACAGGAAAAATTATTTGACCTGCTTAATAAAGCTACAGATTTAGAGTCTATAATTCGCTTGGAAGAACGTCTTACACAGGTGAGATATGAGATTGAAAACTATAATTCAACACTCAAACTGTATGATAATCAGGTGAATTACAGCACCGTATACCTAAATATTAATGAAGTTCTAAAAATATCACAAGCTTCAACCGATAGTATTGGTTCAAGAATTTCCACAGGATTTACAAATACATTGTATAATCTTAAAATTTTTGCAGAAAATCTTCTTATATATATAATTGTATACAGTCCTGTTCTTATTATTCTTGCAGCAATCATTGCCATTGTTATAGTTATACTTAAACGAAGATTGCGTAAAGAAGAAAAACAAGACAAATTACCCAAACAAACCAAAGAAAAACCTAAAACCGAGAATGTAAACGACTATAAAGGTGAATAATATTTAATGCGGAAATCAAAAATCCGTATAAATAAGAATAATGTGAGAATACTTTTATTAGAATTTTTGCATTAAAGATGTCTGAAAATCAAATCGAGAGAGGTATTAAAAAATGAAAAAATTATTAGCAATATTACTATCAGCACTCTGCGTTATGTCTATGGCAGCCTGTACTAAAAAAGAAGAAGCTCCGCCAATAGAAACTCCGCCGGTAACAGAACAACCAACACAACCCATTGCTCCAAACCCTGATACACAAACAGATATCAAAGCCGACCCTAAACTAGTAGAAGCTAAAGACGCTGTGAAAAAAGCTTTGGGCGAAGGATATATTCCATCAATGAATATTGAATCAAAGATGCTGTCTGAACTTTATGGCGTTAACATGGAAAATGTAGACTCATTTGTTGCTGAAGGCCCTGCAATGAGTAACAATGTAGACGCATTTATAGGTGTAAAAGCTAAAAGCGGTAAAGCTGCTGATGTGGAATCAGACTTGAAAAAATTCAGAGATTATCTTATCAATGATTCTATGCAATATCCAAGTAATCTTGCAAAGGTAAACGCATCTCAGGTAATAACAAAAGGCGACTATGTATTTTTTGTAATGGTTGGTGCAATGAATGACAATATGGACGCAAGTGAAGCTGACCAGACTAAGTTTGCTCAAGATGAAATGAAAAAAGCAGTAGACGCACTTGACACTGTATTTAAGAAATAATCATAAATCATGCAAAAAAATCCCTCGCTTATATGTTAGGCGAGGGATTTTTCCTTGTAACATAAGATAATATAAACTTTATTATTATCTTAACTTGAAATATTTATCTTTTTCTGTTAGATTTAATGGGTATTCAAAAAATAATTATAATGCCATAGGAGGGAACAATTTTTGGTTTTCAGCAGTATTCTATTCATATTTAGGTTTATGCCTATTGCATTTTTACTTTATTACATCACACCTAAAAAGTTTAAAAATTTCGTTCTGTTAATTTTAAGCTTGGTGTTTTATTCATGGGGCGAGTTTAGATATTTTCCGATAATGATGGCATCTATTGTAGGAAATTATTTGATAGGGCAGGGGATAAAGAGGAAAAAAGACAACAAATCCCTGTGTAAAACACTGCTTATTATATCAATAGTGTTTAACCTTGGAATGCTTGCTTTCTTTAAATACAGCAACTTCTTTATTACTAACATTAATGGACTGTTAGGCACGGTTATACCGTTGCTTAACATTGCTTTGCCGCTTGGAATAAGCTTTTATACCTTTCAAACAATGTCATATACCATTGATGTTTATCGTGGTAAAGTAGAAGCAGAGGATAATATAATCACCTTTGGTGCATTTGTTGCATTGTTTCCACAACTGATAGCAGGACCGATAGTGAAGTACAATGAGATAAATGAAGCACTAAAGAGCCGTACAATCACATTGCCTCAAATAGAAGAGGGGATATTTCTCTTTGTAATGGGCATGGGAAGCAAGGTGCTGATTGCAAATAATGTCGGCTTGCTGTGGGACGAAGTTGTACGACTGGGTTTCACAGAGGTTTCAAGTGCTCTTGCGTGGCTTGGTGTGCTTGCTTACTCTTTCCAGATATACTTTGATTTTAGTGGGTATTCCCTTATGGCGATTGGTCTTGGAAAGATGTTGGGCTTTAACTTCCCGGCTAACTTTAATTACCCTTATATCTCCAAAAGTGCAACCGAGTTTTGGCGTAGATGGCATATTACTCTTGGTTCATGGTTTAGAGAATATTTATACATTCCTCTTGGTGGTAACAGAGTTTCCAAGGTGCGTTTTATCTTTAATACCGCTGTTGTTTGGTTTTGTACAGGCTTTTGGCATGGTGCAAACTGGAACTTTATTTTCTGGGGAATGTATTTCTTTGCACTGTTGATGTTGGAAAAAAACTTCTTGCTGAAATATCTTGAAAAAAGCAAGGTGTGGAGCCGAATTTATTTATTAACCGCAGTTATGATAAGCTGGGCAATCTTTGCTGTAACAGATTTGGGACAGCTTGGCAATTTATTTACTACCATGTTTAGCTTCCGAGGAGGCAGTGACTGGGGATATTATCTCAAAGGATATATTACTACATTTATTTTTGCAGCAGTATTTTCTACACCGGTTATTAAAAAATGGTATGAACGGATTAAACATATAACTATTGTAAGAATTTTGTTGATTGGATTTGTTTTTACACTTTCGGTAGCGTATTTAGTGGACGCAACCTATAATCCATTCTTATATTTCAGGTTTTAAGGAGGGATTTAGTATGAAGAATTTATTAAAATTTCCTGTGATTATTATATTTACATTGGCAATAATCATTCTTACTGTACTGGATTTTGCAAAGCCCGATATAAAATTTTCCGATATGGAAAATCGTGTTTTACAAAGCAATCCGGAGTTTTCTTTTGAAAGCCTTGTTGCAAAAGACAGTAAAGAAAAATACACCACAAAGTATGAAAAATATATTAATGACCAATTTATAGCCAGAAATTCATGGATAAGTATAAAATCTTTTGCTGAAACGGCATTGGGTAAGCAAGAAAACAATGGTATTATCTATGGTGAAGACGGATATATGTTTGAACGCTTTGATACCATTGATGAAGAGCGTTTAAATAAAAATATTGGTTTTGTAAAAGAGTATGCAGAGAAAAATAACCTGCCAATGACTTTCTGTATAATACCAAATTCTTATATGGTGCTTAAAGATAAATTCCCAAGCGGAGCAATTGCCATTGACCAAAAAAAATATACTAATCAAATTTTTGAAGAACTTAAAAGTGATAAATTAACCACCGAATATATAGGTCCTCTTGAGTACCCGAATGAGTATGTATATTATAGAACTGACCACCACTGGACTACACTTGGTGCATACTATGGCTATGAGCAATTGATGAAAAGTAAAGGAATGACACCGATTTCTTTTGAAAATTTAGCTCAATATTCAAAAACTGTTGAGCCATTTTATGGCACATATTTTTCAAAAGCAAAAAAACCAAACGTAATCAGTGATACAATAACCTATTATGATATTCCAATTAAGCAAGTTACTATAAATGACGAAGTAAAAGATGGTCTTTACGACAAAGAGCAGTTCAAAAAAAGAGATGCTTATGCAGGATTTCTATATGGAAATAATGGTTTGACAATTATCAAAAGTGATAATAATACAGCACATCAAGATGGGAAAACATCAAGACTGCTGGTTATAAAAGACTCATATGCCAACTCGTTTATTCCATATTTAACCTATAATTATGATGAAATTTATGTTGTGGACCTTAGACACTTAGCCACTAAAATGAGTATATTTATGCAAGAAAATACATTTGATGAAGTGCTAATAATGTACAATTTTAAGAACTTTGCAACAGATAATAATTTAGCAAAGCTTATATTCTAATCTCTGTTGACAATATGTTGACAAGCAGTTGTATTTGTATTAAACTTAAATGTAAAGAAAGTACAACTGCTGAGGAGGATTACAGAATGAAGATAAATAAAGTTACTACGGTATTTTTTAGCCCTACAGATTTGACTAAAAAGGTTCTTATGCTCATGGCAAAAGAATTTCCATTGAAAACAGAAGAAATTGATATTGCGGATTATGCAAAAAAAGATGCTACATATCAATTTACACAAGATGAACTTGTAATTATAGGTGCACCGGTATATGGCGGCAGAGCACCAAGTCCGGCAATACAACGTCTTGAAAAAATGCGTGGAAATAATACACCGGCGGTTGTCGTTGCTGTATTCGGTAACAGAAATTATGACGATTCACTGCTTGAGCTGCAAAATACTGTTGAAAAAAATGGATTTAAAGTTATAGCGGCAGCAGCAGTTGTGGCAGAACATTCCATTATGAAATCTATTGCGGCAGGCAGACCAGATGATGAAGATGCACAAAATATTAAAGATTTTACTGTTAAAGTACAACAAAAATTAGCTTCCACTGAAGATATTTCTGCTCTTTCAAAACTAAAAGTAAA
>JAVVRS010000033.1:0-6318 GCA_036654595.1 Oscillospiraceae bacterium
GGTTAATGTAACACTGTTAGCAGTGATTTTTGTGACACTCCAACAAGAACCGGCTACTATATCTCCGAGAGAAACTATATACGAGGAGGTTTCTGTAGAGATAATAGCGGTTGATTTACCATTTGAATTGGTTACGGTACCCATGAGCTTAACGTCACCCAATGCTTGGTCGGAAGCAAAAGGGTCTTTTGTGGAGGACGCTGCCCCAAAATTACGGACAGATTGCGGTAATACTTCAACAGGTGAGGCATCGGGAGAGGCTTCCTCAGAATAGGTTACGCCATTTTGATTTGTGGTGGGAGCGGACGGGTTACGTCCCCAGATTAAGTACCAAGCAACTCCGCCGAGAATGAGTACACCAATAACGGCAAAAACAATCCGGTTTGGAATTTGTATTTCATTCAGAGATTTTTTCTTTTTAACGGTGCTGTCCGTTGTTTTTTCACCGGAGATATTTAAGTCTTTATCAGCCATATGTAAATTACCGCCCTTAACCGTTAATCAAATAATATATTTGCAGTGGTATATAATAAAAATGTGTGCCCTGATTGAAATGTAAATAACCGAGAACAATATCAGGCACAAAAGTAACTATTATTTTATAAATATTGTATAAATATTATACAATAAGTGTAATATTATGTCAATATGAAATGCAAATACAGCTATTATGGGGAAGATGCGTTTTTAGTCTGCATATAGCAAAAAGCACCCCGTTGGGAGTGCTTGATACTATATATGGGACTATTTTAAAGATTGAGCTTGAAAGGCTCAATGCTGCGTGCCAAAATACCATTAATATATGAAATTAAAATACCGTAATTTACGATAGGAACACCTTGACTTTGAACCAGACCAATGCGATGCTGCATTTCACGACGGTTAAGAATACAGCCGCCGCAATGAATTACCAATGAATAATCATGCAGATTTTGTGGGAAGCCGGTACCGCTGCTGCTGTCAAAAATAAAGTGCTTTCCGGTGAATTTTTCCAACCATTTTGGTATTTTTGTAGTACCTATATCATCACATTGGCGGTGGTGTGTACACCCCTCGGAGATTAAAATTTTATCGCCGTCTTTAAGCTTAGCTATTGCCGAAACTCCGGAAATCAACTCCTCAAAGTTACCTTTGTATCTTGCAAATAAAATTGAAAAGGAAGTCAATGGTATATCTTGAGGGACAATCTTTGAAACTTCATTAAATACTTGGGAGTCGGTGATGACAAGGCGTGGCTTTTTACCCAGTCCGTCCAAGGTTTGCTGTAGCTCTGTTTGTTTTGTAACAATAGCAATGGCATCACTGTCCAAAATATCACGGATTGTCTGTTGCTGAGGTAAAATCAGTCTGCCTTTCGGTGCAGAGGAGTCAATCGGTACAACAAGTACAACGAAATCTCCGGTTTCAAGCAGGTCGCCGACAATGCGTAAACCTTGTTCATCATCGGGAATAAGCTTTGCAAGCATCTCTTTAAGTTCAAATATATGGTGTTTGGTGACTGCACTCACATAAATTTCATTTTCATTAGCAAGTGGGGTTTCCTCGGTCAGTAAATCCGCTTTGTTATACGCAATAATATATGTGATTTTTTTCTCTTTAAATTTTGCGATTAGCATTTCTTCAAGCTCGGTTAATCCTGCGTTGGCATCTGCCACAAGCAGAGCAATATCGGTTTTGCCTAAAACTTGAAAAGCTTTGTCCATACGCTGTGTACCAAGCTGCCCTTCGTCATCAAGTCCGGGGGTATCTATTATCATTACAGGACCGAGCGGAAGCAGCTCCATAGCTTTGTAAACAGGGTCGGTGGTAGTACCTTTTACCTCTGAAACTATGGCAATATCTTGATTTGTTATTGCATTGATAAGACTGGATTTGCCTGCATTACGTTTGCCGAAGATACCAATGTGTACTCTTTCGGCGGACGGTGTTGAATTAAGACTCATTAATGACCCCTCCTTTTTAGCATAGCATACCACACCATTTTAACTTGTCAATATAAATATACAAGATTTGTATGCTTAATATCTTGATTTTTTTATTTGATTGTGGTAGAGTAGAAACATAAAGTCTTACCAAAAGAATTGCTGATGGAAAAGACAGGTATAAACAGATAAATTCGTACTGAATGACACAAGGGTTCGTCCCGAGTGATAAGGCGATGATAATAAGGTATTGTTAAAGATACAATCATTACATCTCTGTGTCACTTTAAGACATAGGGATTATTTTTTTTTGCAAAGGAATGAGCCAAAATGGAAACAAGAATTGCGTTAATAGGAATTATCGTGGAAGATGCACAATGTATAGAAAAGTTAAATCAAATCCTGCATGAGAACCGAGAATATATAATCGGAAGAATGGGTATACCGTACAAAAATCGTGATATCAATGTAATAAGTGTTGTTGTTGAAGCACCCAATAATGTAATAAGTTCTTTGTCGGGCAAATTGGGTATGCTTAACGGTATTAATGTAAAAACAATCTATGGCAAGATATCAAATCAGGGTGTGGAAATATAATATGAAAACAAAGTTAGTTAATCGTGCCAAATCATTGACAGTACCACTGATACTGTTGGGGATTTGGTGGGTTGGCAGCAATTCGGGTATCTGGAGTGCCTATGTACTTCCATCACCTCCCAAAGTATTCTCAGCCTTTGTTACAATGCTTAAATCAGGCGAGATGCTGCAAAATATTACCGCAAGTTTAAGCCGAGTACTGATTGGCTTTTCAATTGCTTTTGTTTTAGCATTTTGCATGGGTGTGTTGGCTGGTATCAGCCCTAAAAAAGCAGTATATTATAACTCGGTGGTTGAATTTATGCGTCATGTGCCGCCACTTGCACTTATTTCACTTTTAATACTTTGGTTTGGCATAGGAGAAACTTCAAAAATTATTATTGTAGTGTTGGCGTCGTTTTTTCCAATGTTTCTGAATATAAAAAAAGGGATAGCTTACTGTGACCCAAAGCTGATTGAGGTTGGGGATATGCTCGGCTTTGATAAAAAGAAAAAATTTATAAGTATTATTCTTCCTGCGGCATTGCCGGATATTTTGGTAGGCTTGCGTATAGGACTTGGGTATAGCTGGAGAGCTATAATAGGTGCGGAAATGATAGCTGCCGCAAGCGGTCTTGGGTATATGATTTTAGACGCACAGCAGATGTCACGCTCAGATAAGGTAATAGTCGGTATTATTGTAATAGGTATAGTGGGTATGTTATGTGATGCGGTGGCAGGGGTGTTTATAAAAAAATTCATGTACGATGGAGGTGCTCACAATGACGGAGTTTAACATAAAAGATTTGCGTAAAAGTTACATTGTAAATAACAGACCTCTTGATGTTCTTAAAGGTGTAAACCTTGAACTCATGAGTAAAGGAATTACGGTAATAGTGGGAAAAAGCGGCTGTGGAAAAACAACCTTGCTGAGAATTTTAGCAGGGTTGGAACAACCCGGAGGCGGTGAAATGAGTAAACAGCTGAATTGTAAAAAAGGAATGGTGTTTCAAGAAGCAAGACTGATGCCATGGCTGAATACGATTGATAATATAACCTTTGGGCTGAAAAAAGGTAAATATGATGAAAAATCCATCACTTCATTGGTGAAGTCGGTAGGTTTAAACGGCTTTGAAAAAGCATATCCCAATCAGCTTTCGGGTGGTATGCAGCAACGTGCCGCACTTGCAAGAGCACTTGCATTTAATCCGGAAATCATTCTGATGGACGAACCGTTTGCAGCCCTTGATTATTTTACAAGAGCCGCAATGCAAAGTGAACTTATCCGTATCTGCAAAGAAAGCGGCAAAGCAGTGGTATTTGTTACCCACAGCTTAGAAGAAGCAATTATACTCGGACAAAAAATAGTAGTGCTTAATGAGGGAATAGTTAAAGCAACATATGACCTTTCGGGATATCCTTATCCCAGAGATATAATGTCAACGGAACTGATACAGATTAAAAAAGAACTTTTGGAACAACTTGATTTTGCTTTACCCGAAGAAAGAAGGAACGTATCATGAAAAAATTTTTAGCAATTACATTGGCAGCAGCAATGCTGATAACTACCGTTGGCTGTGGAGCACCAAAGAAAGAAACCGAAAAAACTCCTGTGGCTGCACCACCTGCGACCGAAACCGCTCCAACATTTACAGTTGATAAAATCGGTGTGACATATGTTAAATCACCACTAAATGTGCCATCAATAGTAGAAAAAGAAAAAGGAATGTTTGCAGAATCTTTCGGCAAATACAGTTTGCCTGTAGAATATTCAAATTTAACCACAGGTCCGGAACAAACCAGTGCATTGGCATCGGGAGATTTACAGTTTCTTAATGCGGTAGGTGCAACCTCGGTCATTTTGGCAGCGTCAAATGAAGCTGATATTAAAATTATCAGCATGTACAGCCGTTCACCAAAAGCATTTATGCTGTTTACAGGCAATCCTGAAATTAAATCAGCAGCAGACCTAAAAGGTAAAAAGGTTGCAGGTCCTAAAGGTACAATTCTGCATGAACTTTTACTTGCATATTTGGCAACAGCAAACCTTACAGAAAAAGATATTGAGTTTATCTCAATGGGACTTCCGGATTCACAAGCTGCATTGGTTGCAAATCAAGTAGATTGTGCTTTGCTTGCAGGTCCCGGAGCATATACAATGCAGAAGAACGGTTCAACTGTGCTCACAACAGGTGAAGGTCTTGTTGATGCAACTATTGTTGTTGCTGCAAGTGATAAATTTATTCAAGCTAACAGACCGCTTGTAGATACATTCCTTGAATCACAAAAATCAGTGTTGGATTATATTGCCGCTAACCATGATGAAGTAGTTAAGATGACTGCAAAAGAAACTGAACTACCAACCGAAGCAGTAGAAGAAATGATGAAAATGTATGATTTTAACATGGATATTACCGATAAAGATATGAAATCACTTGAAAAAACAGAACAGTTTTTGTTTGACAATGGTATGACCGAAAAACGTGTTGATGTACAAAATCTGATAATGAAGTAAATTGAGATTAAATAGCTTGAATGGAGAAAATATGAAAAACCTTATAGATAAATTATATAAAGAAAGAACATTGTCAAGGGAGGAGTTTGCACAGCTAATTACAAACTATACCCCTGAGGACAAAGAATATCTTTTTACCTTAGCCAGAGAAGTACAGCAAAATCATTATGGTAAAAAGGTATATACCAGAGGTTTGATAGAATTTACAAATTACTGCAAAAATGATTGCTTATATTGCGGTATTCGTTGCAGCAATGCTAAAGCTTCACGTTACAGACTTACCAAAGAAGAAATTTTGGAATGTTGTCAGCAGGGCTATGGCTTGGGGTTTAGAACCTTTGTATTGCAAGGCGGCGAGGACGCAACATATACCGATGAAAAAATGGTTGACATTATCAGTACAATAAGAGCAAATTATCCTGATTGTGCCATTACCTTGTCTGTTGGAGAAAAAAGCTACGAAACTTATAAAAAATATTTCGATGCAGGTGCAAACCGTTATCTTCTCCGACATGAAACAGCCACCGATGAGCATTACGGTAAACTTCACCCACCGAAAATGCTTTTAAGTGATAGAAAGCAGTGCCTGTATGACCTTAAAAAAATTGGGTATCAAACCGGTACAGGTTTTATGGTAGGCTCGCCGTACCAAACGGTAGACAATATCATAACGGATTTATTCTTCATGGAGGAACTTAAACCGGAAATGATAGGCATAGGTCCGTTTCTCTCGCATCATGATACACCATTTGCGGGATTTGCCAATGGAACGGCGGAGCTTACCACACTACTTATGGCAATATTAAGACTAATGCACCCAAGTGCATTGATACCATCAACAACAGCACTTGGTACTGCTGAAGGTGATGGCAGAGAAAAAGGTGTACTTGCAGGCGGCAATGTAGTTATGCCAAATCTTTCACCCAATGCAGTGCGTAAAAAATATTTATTATATGATAATAAAATTTGTACCGATGATGAAGCGGCAGAAAATGTATTAAGCTTAAAAAGGCGTATGGCAACAATCGGTTATGACCTCACCGGAGAAAGAGGCGACTACATTCCTAAAGATTAGTATTTTAAAAAAACAGACCTGTTCTATTAATTATGAACAGGTCTGTTTTAAATTTAATACAAATGTTGCGTATTATTAACACAAAACCAATTATATTTTAATATAGTATTGGTATAAATAATGCAGGTAGAAAATAAATCATAAAATATTTACAGTATGAGGAAAAATGCTTTTATTTGCAGCACAACTTATTTAGTATAAGCAGTGAGCAATAAATAAAATTCCATTGT
>JAVVRS010000033.1:6418-9376 GCA_036654595.1 Oscillospiraceae bacterium
TTTGCAGCACAACTTATTTAGTATAAGCAGTGAGCAATAAATAAAATTCCATTGTATTGGGCGGCACAATCAATTACAAAACCCATATGGGTTTTGTAATTGCGGCGGCGAAGCCGCCTTGCGGCGTAAGCCGCATTGTGCCGCCCACAGAGCTTGCATTTTATTCATTGTCGGATATTTATAAAAGAGGAGACACTATATGAAAAAACTTATTTCATTGGCACTGGCAGTTTCAATGTTGGCAACTATGGGGGTTAATGCTTTTGCAGCTGCAAAAAAACCGTTTGATGATACAGGCGTTAGAGTTTCAAATTCAGGTAACGGAGTGGTACAGGACGCAGGAAACTATGAAGTTTATTTTCCAATTTACTATGATACAACAAAACAGTTGCCTATTACAGATACTACAAGGGTTACGGGAAAGACAATTATAAAAGATAAAACAACACTGGCAGGTGCAAATGTAAGCAAAGCAAGCAACTATATATATGATGATGATATAAATAAAATGTCTAATATCAAGCTTAAAGTAAAGCTTACAGGGAATAAAGAGTATGTAAAAGCATCATATATAGATATGATTGATGGCGCAGATGCAGGGCTGGGTAATGATTGGAGAGGTATTGAGGTTTATGCAGTAGTACTTGAATTAAATAAAAATTATACTCCAAAAGATGTTAGAGTTAAAGGCAATATTGCACTCACAAGAGGTACAGGTTCAAAGCTTAATTCATTTGATTTTAACTATAAGCTTATGCTTACAAAAGCATCTTCAACCGATAGTGCTACAGGTGGTATGCTTGCAATGGATATCACTCCGGGTACAACATCAAAAGTTGATGCTTCAATTAATGTGATAGATTTCAACACAAAAAGAATAGCAATAAATAATGCAGCTTATCCACAGTGGGAAAAAGATAAATTAGCTTATGATAAATATATAGCAGCTAAACCTGTCGATGAAACATCACAGGCATATATTGATTGGGCAAAAAATCCTGTAAAAGACCCCGGTACAGCTCCTGCAAAACAGCTGTATTACGGTCCATTTCAAATTGCTGATTTTAAATCAAATGTAGATAATATTGAACTTGAAGATAACGACGGCTTTTATTTTACCGTTAAAGCATCAAGTCAAGGTCAAGTAAATTTAGTGTATGATAACAAAGCAAACAAAAAAGTAGCATTGAAAGCTCCTGCAAATGCTGATTTGACATTCTACAATTTTTATGGAAAACCAACCTTTGATTTTACAGGTACAGCAACATTTACATTCCCAAATGAAGGTACAAAATATTATTTGTATCAAATTAACAACGACAATACCTTAAAAAAAGTTAATGCTGTCATGAACAAAGACAAAGATGCGTTTGAAATTAAAACAAGAACATTAGGTTGCTATGTTATGTCAGACAAACAACTTAAATCAACTACTAAGTAAACAAAGAGAACGAAAAAATATACCATACAGTTTGGACTGTATGGTATATTTTTATAAAATCAGTTTATTTGCAGATTAGAATGTCACATAATCACACATTAATGTAAAATAATTTTGGTATTCTACATCAGTATTAGGGTCATTAAACTTAGTTATTGAAATACTACTGTTATTGGCAGCATCAATTAAACATTGATTAAGTACTTTTTCATCAACTTTTTCGGTTATTTCACCATCAATATACTTGAAAGCATAATCGGTAGAACCTTCAATAATAGTTAATATAAAAGGTACAGACCATGTTGACAGACGACCTGTCATACCAATCTCGGCAGATTTTTTTGTTATTGCATTAATAACAAAAGCTGTATCATAAGCCTTATCTTCGGGTATATCAACACCTAAAGCAGTAGGAAAGTCATGTAATGGGCAGGGGGCACACTGTTGAGTATAAATAGCACCATTTTCTACAACAGCTCTAATAAGCGGCTCCTGTGTTGCACGATTTGTTGTGTAAAAGGCTGTATCTTTACCATAATGTGCAATCTGTTTTGGAACATCTTTAGCTATAAAATCTTTAACGGCATCTATTCCGCTTGCAACGGTGGGGTCGGGAGAGGTAGCATCTACAAACTCAATGCCAATTTTATCACAAGTTTCTTGCATTACATCACGACAATCAGAGAGAGTAGCGATACTCATATGTCGAGGGAAAGAATAATGTATCAGTGTTTTTGCACCCATTTTTTTTGCTTGAACGGGAATAGCTTTACCCATTCCATTTGCTGCCTTTGTAGATAATACAATATCACAAACAGGCGATATTACATCAGGGTCCTCACCCGGTAAACCTGCAATGACCAACAAATCAGGATTGATTTGTTTTGCTTTTTCAATAGCGGCACTTGAACCTGATATCGCTTCTACAAAAATCAAAGCTTTAATATTAGGGTCTGATGCCAATTCTTTTACTGTAGCAATTGTAATATCGGGGTTTTCGGAAAAGCTGGCAGGATAAGTAGCAATAACAACTCTGTCACCATATTTTTCTTTCATTTTGTTAGCAGCAGCGAGTTCATCGGTACCCTGTATAGCACCACCGGTAATAATAGCAACTTTACCATTATCTGCATTGGAAATATTGGCATTAGGTTTGGTTGCACTGCAAGAAGTCAGTACAACAGGGATTACCATTGCCATTAAAATTGCAAAAAATCGTTTCATATTTTTCCTCCGCATATGTCATCAAATACATCTATGTAGGGGTTCAAAATTTTATTTATCCACAATTTAATGTAAATAAGTATATTAAATTGAACATAATATATATATGATAATTATATATGTTAATTGCATATGTGTCAAGAAATCTCAATGTAACTTATGCAAATATTGCCATAAAAACAAACTCTTAATTATCTATCTGCTACAATAAATCTAAAGATTAAAACCCGGCCCCGCAGGCACCGCCTCGCCGCTTGGCGGCGAGGCGGTTTATTGCCACAAAGTGGCAATAG
>JAVVRS010000034.1:0-9317 GCA_036654595.1 Oscillospiraceae bacterium
AAGTTCATAGCTTCTGTTATTTTGATAGTTACCTACCAGTAAAGATACAGAATCTTTATCTGCATTAAATCCACTCAAGGTTTGTCCCTCTAAAGAATATGTATGCAGTATATGACCCTTATTATCACAAATAAATACCTGCTTGTCTGTAATAATTAGAGTTTCATCAGAAATATGTTCAAGGGAAAGTATAAGTTCATCTTTAAGAGCAACTTCTGCTACAGGTTTATCCTTTTTTGTATTCATAAATATAATAGTGGAAATTAGCTGTCCGCCATCTGAACTAACCGAACCTACAACCAACTCATTTGCATCTTTTGATAAAGATACTGCTGTTGGAAATTTATCTGCTGATTCCCAAGTAAAAAGTTCTTCACCTTTTTCATCAAATAATGTTACTACAGTTTGAACTATATCACCTTTTGTCGCAATTACATATTTACCGTTAGAAGCAATATCTCCAACAAAAATCGGATATTCACAATTTCCTTCTTTTATAAGCTTACCCTTTTGATAGGTTGAATAATTTTTACCACCCTGTCCATACAATAATATTTTACTGCCGGACGAAGCCAGATAAGGATTTTGATATTTATGCTGTATACTTGAATTTGTTCCACCATTCATTCCATAAAAAAAGAGATTGGTATCATTGAGTACCGCTAAATTTCCATCTATGGAATACATTCCGACAATACTGCCTCCCGGTGAATTTACAGGATAACCCGAACCACCTTGATAGCTTAACATTCCTGAAATAAAGGAACCTGTATCATCTGCCCCACCCTCATAAAGAAAGAAAGATATCACATAGGTTACTGTCAAAATTAATACAATTGCAACTGCTGTCTTAATTATTTTTCGCCTGTGGCGTTTCTTTTTGTATACTAACAGGTCAGTAACTTCTGCCATAATTATCACCTCTTTCTTCAGCAGTTAATCATAAAATACTCTATCAAGATATAATCCGTCGGGCGGTGCTGTTTTACCGGCTTTTTTTCTGTCTTTTGACTCAATAATCTGTGGTATACAATTAGCAGGGCGTCTGCCTGCACCAATATCCAATAATGTTCCAACTATAATTCTTACCATATTATATAAAAACCCATCGCCCTCAACCGCTATTATCACCAAATCTCTATCATAGCTTATATCTAACCTATAGATTGTTCTCACTTTATCCACTACTTTGCCTCCGGTAGAACAAAATGCTGAAAAATCATGCGTTCCAACAAGGTCTTTACAAGCAGTTTTAACAATATCCCAATCTACGGGATATTTATAATGATATGCTAAATCTGTATAAAATGGATTTTTAACAGGGTGATTGTAAACTTTATAAATATATCTTTTACCGCTAGCACTGTATCTTGCATGAAAATTTTCATCTACTTCTCGGCAGCTTTTTATTGCTATATCTTTTGGTAAATTCATATTGAGTGCATATATTAATTTATCACATGGTATTTTACTTATTGTTTTCATACTGATACAAAACCCATTTGCATGAACTCCTGTATCTGTTCTTGAACAAGGTTTTATATCCTCTTTTATACCAATTACTTTTTGTGTTGCTTTTTGAAAAGCTTCACATACGGTATGTGCATTGCTCTGCACCTGAAAGCCATGATATGCTGTGCCTTTATAGGCTATTGTCATAAGCAGATTTCTCATAACTGTCATATAACCTTTGGTAAATATATATTCAGTGCTATAACCCCTGCTATCAATACTACCATAATTATTGCAGCAATAATGTCACGATAGGTCATTTTAAGCTGTTTCATTCTGGTTCTGCCCTCACTGCCACGATAACAACGACATTCCATAGCTAAAGCAAGTTCATCAGCACGACGAAAAGCTGATACAAAAAGCGGTATTAAAATCGGTATCAATGCTTTTGCTCTTTGTATCATACTCCCTGTTTCAAGGTCGGCACCTCTTGCTTTTTGTGCATTCATTATCTTTTCGGTTTCTTCTATCAAGGTCGGTATAAATCTAAGTGCAATTGTCATCATCATTGCCAGTTCATGCACAGGTACTTTAAATCTGTTGAGCGGTCCTAACAATTGTTCAATTGCATCTGTAAGTGCAATCGGTGATGTTGTATAGGTAAGAAGTGATGTGCCGGCAATCAAGGCAACTATACGAATACACATAAGTATTGCCATTGTAAGCCCTCTGTCTGTAATTTTAATTATCCAAAATTCAAACAAAGTATTACCTATATCTACAAAAAACATATTCAATAATGCCGTGAAAAAAATAATCGGAAGTATTGGTTTAAGACTCTTTATTATCATATTAAACGGAATTTTTGATATGGCATAAAGCAATATGCCAACCACTACTCCAATCATCAATGACGGAATATTGGTTGCCATAAACAGCATTATTATATATGCAAATGTCAGTACAATCTTCATGCGTGAATCCATATTGTGTACAAATGATTTGCCCGGAAAATACTGCCCTATGGTAATATCTTTAAGCACTAGCTTTTGCCTCCTTTGCCTACCAATTTAATCAATGCGTTTTTTGCCTCGCTAACAGTATAAATATTTGCCGGTAGGTCAAAGCCTCTTGCTCTAAGCCCCATTACTACCTGTGTTATCTGCGGAACACTAAGTCCCATCTGTTCAATTTCTTCTGCATGAGTAAAAACATTCTGTATTGTATCGTGCATAAAAACTTCACTTTTGTTCATTACAAGCACATTGTTTGCATAAGTTGCCACATCTTCCATACTGTGTGAAACAAGCAATATAGTTGATTTTTCAGTTTGATGATATTCTTTTATCTGTCCCAATATCATATCTCTGCCCTTTGGGTCAAGACCTGCGGTAGGTTCATCTAAAATTAAAACTTTAGGTTCCATTGCAAGTACTCCTGCTATGGCAACTCGTCTTTTTTGTCCTCCCGAAAGTTCAAACGGTGATTTTTGCATCTCCGCAGGCTTTAATCCTACAAATGCAGCCGCACGTCGAACACGCTTGTCCACTTCTCCGTCATCAAGTTTCATATTCTTGGGTCCAAAGGCTATATCTTTATAAACAGTTTGTTCAAATAATTGATATTCGGGGTACTGAAATACCAGCCCTACTTTAAAACGTACAGCAATTCTTTCTTCTTTATCTGCCCATAAATCTTGCCCATCTATCCATATTTTACCTGAAGTCGGTTTGATAAGCCCATTAAAATGTTGAATTAAGGTGCTTTTACCTGAACCGGTATGCCCTATTACTCCTAAAAATTCACCCTGTTCAATCTCAAGATTAACATTATCTATTGCAACTTTACGAAATGGTGTTCCCTCAGAATAAACATGAGTAAGATTTTCTGTTTTTATCATCGGCATTTAGATGCACCCCCTGTCTTATGAGTTAACAGCTTTGAAACCGCTTCAATACATTCATCAACATCAAGCACATCAATCGGAACATTTAATCCTGCTTTACGAAGTTCAAAACAAAGTTCAGTAGTCTGTGGTACATCAAGACCTACTTTTTTTAACTGTTCTACATGAGAAAATACATCTTTCGGTGCTCCGTCCAACAAAATTTGTCCCTTATCCATAACTACAACACGTTCACATTGTGCCGCTTCGTCCATATAGTGAGTAATTAAAATAATGGTTATACCATGCTCTTTATTCATCTTCTTTATAGTTTCCATTACTTCTTTCCTACCTCGTGGGTCAAGCATGGCTGTAGGTTCATCTAAAATTATGCACTTAGGACGCATTGCAATAATTCCTGCTATTGCAATACGTTGTTTTTGTCCGCCCGAAAGTCTATGCGGTGCGTGTTCTTTATATTCCAACATATCTACATCTGCTAAAGATTCATCAACTCTGCGACGAATTTCCGCAGGCTCTATCCCTATATTTTCAAGAGCAAAAGCTACATCTTCTTCAACGATTGTTGCAACAATTTGATTGTCCGGATTCTGAAAAACCATGCCAACTTCTTTGCGTATATTAAATGTATTATCTTCATCGGTAGTATCCATTCCATCTACAGTTACTTTACCCTCTTGCGGTATCAATATTGCATTGAAATGTTTAGCCAGTGTGGATTTACCGCAACCATTATGCCCCAAAATTGCAATAAATTCACCTTTATCAATCGAAATATTCATCTTTTTGAGAACTGATACAGTTTCACTTTCTTCATCATCGGTATTATAGGAAAAACCCACGCCATCGGCAATTAAAAACTTTTCCATTCTTTAATTTCTCACCTTACCCTTGCTCGTTTTTATGACTTTTCACCTGTGCTGTCCGGCCGCTCGGGGCGGTTGTGTGGCCCGACGCAACCGTCGGGCGACACAACCGAAACCGATGGTTTGGGTTGTGTACTGTGTGCCGAAGGCACACAGTACACAACCGCCCCGAAGCCGGTGCAAACTTATACATTTATCTGCTTTGCCAAATTGCAGTGTTTCCGCAAGGCAATATATATCCTGTTGATTTAACAGGTAAACCAATTTCAGAAGACGAAAGTTCACCGTCAAATTTTTTTCCCACCGTTACACCTAAAATGTATTCCATAACTGAGGGCGATAAACCTGTGGTGTATGAGTTAAGTAAAAAGAACTCGGGGGTATCACTCAATACATTTTTACATAGGTCTACTAAATCATAAATCTGGTCTTCAAGCTTCCAAACTTCACCACCCGGACCTCTGCCATAAGATGGTGGGTCCATTATAATACCATCATACAAACTGCCTCTGCGAATTTCTCTTTCAACAAACTTTACAACATCATCAACAATCCAACGTATTGGGTGTTGCTCCATACCGGACAGCTTGGCATTTTCTCTTGCCCATGTAACCATACCTTTTGATGCATCAACATGAGTAACTTTAGCTCCTGCTTTAGCTGCTGCCAATGTTGCACCGCCTGTATATGCAAACAGGTTCAGTACCTTTAATTCACGTCCTGCACCATGTACTTTTTCACTGATAAAATCCCAATTTACAGCTTGTTCGGGGAATAAGCCTGTATGTTTAAAATTAGTAGGGCTTATTTTAAATCTCAGGTCATCATAATTTATTACCCAACTGTCTTTGGGCATACTTCTCACTTGCCATTGTCCGCCGCCTGTAGACGATCGCAGATATCTTGCATTAGCTCTGTCCCATAAAGGTGTCTTGGGGGTTTTCCAAAGTATTTGCGGGTCGGGACGTACCAGTGTTACATCACCCCAACGCTCTAATTTTTCTCCATCACTTGTGTCTAAAACTTCAAAATTCTTCCATCTGCTTGCAATCCTCATTATATGATAATCTCTCCTTAATTGTATCAGCTATATTTTGTGCTATTTCAGCAATTTTTTGCTCATCTTCACCTTCAACCATTACCCTTATTAATGGCTCTGTACCTGAAGCACGCACTAAAATTCTACCGCTTTCGCCAAGATATTTACTGTGTTTTTCCATAACCATTTGAACTACTTCATCAGTTTCCCAATGTTGTTTCATATTTCGATCAGCTCTTACATTTATAATCACCTGTGGGTAAACTTCCATTATTTCTGCAAGTTCAGACAATGGTTTATTTTGTTCTTTCATAATAGCAGCAAGTTGAATTGCTGAAAGCTGTCCGTCACCTGTAGGCATATATTTAAAAAATATTACATGCCCCGACTGTTCTCCACCAATACAGTTTCCTGTTCTTAACATATTTTCAAGTACATATCTATCTCCGACTTTTGTAATTTCAACTAAAATATCATTATCTTTTGCAAATTTAAAAAAGCCAATATTACTCATTACCGTAACAACTACTTTATTATTGACAAGTTTTCCTTTTTGCTTTAAACCTTTTGCAAATATTGCAATCATTCTGTCACCGTCAATCACATTACCCAGTTCATCTACTGCCAAACAACGGTCGGCATCTCCATCAAATGCAACACCTAACATATATCTGCCGTCCTTAACCTTTTGTACAAGACCTTTTATATTGGTTGAACCGCAATTGTTATTGATATTCATTCCATTAGGTGTGTCCGCAACAAAAGTTGCCTCTGCACCAAGCTTTGCAAAAAGTTTTGCTGCTGTACAGCTTGCACTACCGTTGGAACAATCAACTAAAATTTTTATTCCTCTTAAATCCACATCAATTGTAGATACCAAATGGTCAATATATCTATCTACTGCACTGTGGTCTAGCCTTATCGTTCCTATTTCTTCATTACATTTTAAAGCGTATGGCATTACTTTGTCCAGTACAATTTCTTCAATGGCAAATTCTTGCTCATCACTGAGCTTAGTTCCATCACCGCTAAATATTTTTATACCATTAAATTCATATGGATTATGTGATGCGGAAATCATAATTCCTGCATCAACTTTCATTTCTTTTATTAAATAAGCTACTGCCGGTGTTGGTACTACTCCCAATAATACTACATTGGCACCTACCGAACAAAGTCCCGAAGCTATTGCCGCTTCTAACATTGGAGAAGATATACGGGTATCTCTGCCAATTAAAAAAGTTGGACGGTGATGTGCACAATGTGCAACAACCATTGCTGCCGCTCTTGCAACATTCATTGCTAATTTGCAGCTTAATTCAGTGTTTGCAATACCTCTGACTCCATCGGTTCCAAATATTCTTCCCATTGATAAAGCTCCGTTCCGCCGTTTTCTATCGGCATATATACTAAATATTCCCATACAGGTCTTCTTTTTCACTCACCCTGAGCTTACCACAATGTTGCCGTATTCCGCCACACAGATGTTCATTTTTCCAATATCAGAAAAATGAACAGATTGCCGCACCTTGCGGCAATCCGGAGAGCGACCGCATTATGCGGTCGCTCTCCGTCTGTGTGGCGGAATTTCATGAGGCTGACTTTAACTATGTATCTTGTTCGGATTTAAACTCATTTCCTTGTGCATTGTATGGTATACCCAAGTGATTATATGCGTTAATTGTAGCACAGCGTCCACGAGGTGTTCTGGCAAGAAAACCAATCTGCATAAGATATGGCTCATATACGTCCTCTAAGGTTATAGCTTCCTCACCTATTGCCGCTGCAAGTGTTTCAATACCTACAGGACCGCCTGCATATCCATTAATTATTGTCATTAACATACGTCGGTCTATATTATCAAGCCCCAGTTCATCTATCTCCATTTTATCAAGTGAATCTTTTGCTATTTCTTCTGTAATTTTACCCTCGCCAAGTACAATTGCAAAATCACGAACCCTTTTTAAAAAGCGGTTAGCTATACGAGGTGTTCCTCTGCTGCGTTTTGCTAATTGTTGTGCACCTTTTTCTTCACAAGGTATCTGTAAAATTTGTGCCGAACGTGAAATAATTGTTTGCAATTGTTCCGGTGTATATAATTCAAGCCGCAAAATTACACCAAAGCGGTCACGCAATGGCCCTGTAAGCTGACCTGCTCTGGTAGTTGCTCCAACTAATGTGAATTTAGGTAAATCAATTCGTACACTTCTTGCAGAGGGACCTTTACCTATTATTATATCAAGTGCATAATCTTCCATTGCAGGATAAAGAATTTCTTCAACACTTTTAGATAAACGATGTATTTCATCTATAAATAATACACTGCCCTCAGTCAAGTTAGTGAGCAGTGCCGCTAAATCTCCCGGACGTTCAATTGCAGGACCTGATGTAATTCGTATATTACTTCCCATTTCATTGGCAATAATATTAGATAATGTTGTTTTTCCAAGTCCCGGTGGACCATACAATAAAACATGGTCAAGAGGTTCATTTCTTAGCTTTGCTGACTGAATATATATCGAAAGATTTTCTTTCACCTTATCTTGACCTATGTAACCCTCAAGTGTTGACGGTCGCAAGGAAAACTCAACATCATTATCCGCCGCTGTGTGTTCCGGTGTTGCAAGGCGATTTTCAAAATCCGTATCTTCATCAAAAAAGCCCATCAAATTTTACCTCCTTTTGCCAAATTCCTTTAAAGCACCTTTTATTAGTTCCTCTACAGACAATGTGGCGTCCATTTTAGCTATTGTTGAAGCTGCTTCTGTTTGAGAATACCCAAGTGCCACCAATGCACTGACTGCTTCACCTGTATTACTCTTTGGTTTAACTGCCGATACAATATCCGAAGCTTCTACACAATCAATACCAAATGCAAAATATTCATCTGTAATTTTATCTTTAAGTTCCATAATCATTCTTTGAGCAAGCTTTGGACCTACTCCTTGAGTTACAGTAAGTGCTTTTACATCACCAGACGCAATATTCATTGCAAAAATATCCGGCGTTGTTCTCGAAAGTATTGCCAATGCCATCTTTGTTCCTACTCCGGATACTCCAAGCAGCATTTTAAAAGTTTCAAGTTCTAACATTGTTGCAAATCCAAATAAATCCATTACATCTTCACGAACGTGCATATATGTAAATAAAAATACTTCTTCACCAAGCGGTGGTAATGTTTCTAATGTTACCGCTGTAACAAAACATTTAAAGCCTACACCACCACACTCTATAACTGCAATTTGATTGTCTGAATAGATATGTTTTCCTCTTAGGCTGTAAATCATACCACACCTTCACTTTCTATAGTACACTTTTTATATAAACTTATCGTTTAAGATTATATAATCTTGAACCACTGCAATGTCCATGACATATTGCCATTGCAAGTGCATCAGCTGTATCATCAGGTTTTGGTACCTGCTTTAAACTCAATAGAATTTTTGTCATTTCCATAATCTGATTCTTTTCCGCTTTACCATAACCCGTAACCGCTTGTTTTACTTGCAGTGGTGTATATTCTGCAATTTCAACTCCTGCTTGTTGTGCCGTTAAAAGGATTACTCCTCTTGCCTGTGCCACATCTATTCCCGTTTTTTGATTATTTGTAAAAAACAGCTTTTCTATTGACATTGCATTTGGCTTGTATTTTTGTAAAATATCTTGCATACCATCATAAATAATTTGCAAGCGAATAGGAAACGGTGTACCTGCAGCGGTAGTAACAGCTCCATAGGCAATAGTTTCAAATTTATTGCCATCATAGCGAACTACTCCCCAACCTACAATTGCATAACCGGGGTCTACTCCTAATATAATCATTCAAGCCCTCTAATCTTAATTTATATCTCTATATCTCTCATTATGCTACCGGCAGCATGGGCGGCACAATTATGGGCAACCTACGGTTGCCCATAAGGCGGCTGCCAAAAGGCAGCCGCCTGCGGCACTGCGTGCCGCATTGTGCCGCCCCAGCTCGGTAAATCTCTGCCAAAGGATAGTGAAACCTTTTAGGTTTTATTATACCATAATTGCAAAGCGATTGTGGTATAAT
>JAVVRS010000035.1:0-9259 GCA_036654595.1 Oscillospiraceae bacterium
ATGAAAATCGGTGCTTTAGCTTGTCCGATTTTTGAAGCTTTTATGGAACGTGCAGTATATGAACGTGTATATGATTGCAGTGCAAAAGTTCTGATTACAACCATAGATATGTTGTATAGAATACCAATTGACCAATTACCTGATTTAGAAACTATTTATATTGCTTCCGATTATATTGGTAAATTCAAAGAGCCATTTATACATTCACTCAAACCACTTGTACAAGCTGCTTCAGATGAATTTGAAGTTCAGTTTGTAGGTGAAAACGACCCAATGTTGCTATGTTATACTTCAGGTTCAACAGGCAAACCAAAAGGCATTTTACTTTCACACAAAGGTGTTATGATGCAAGCATATCAAACAGGCAAATTTGTTTTAGATTTAAAACCTGATGATATATATTGGTGTACTGCCGATCCGGGTTGGGTTACAGGTGCCGTATATTCATTATTGACTCCATGGTTGCATGGTATTCAAGCAATCTTAGCAGGCGGACGATTTAAAGCAGAAAATTGGTATCGTAATTTACAGGATTATAAAGTTACGGTATGGTATTCCGCCCCTACCGCATTAAGATTATTGATGTCCTCTGACCCAAGCATTGCAAAACGCTTTGATATTTCTTCAGTACGCAACATTTACAGTGTAGGTGAACCACTTAATCCTGAAGTTATCCGTTGGGCAATGGCTGAATTTGGTATTCGTATCCATGATACATGGTTCATGACCGAAACAGGTTCACAGATGGTATGTAACTATCCTTGTATGCCAATTAAACCGGGTAGCATGGGTAAACCAATTCCGGGTGTTGAAGTTGCTCTTATGGATAACCATCACAATTTAATTGGTAATAATATCATGGGGACTTTAGTTGTTAAAAAAGGCTGGCCTGCAATGATGTCTGCAGTTTGGGGCAGTGAAGAAAAATACAATTCCTACTTTGTAGGTGAAAATAATGAATGGTACAGTTCAGGTGATACCGCTTATCGTGATGATGATGGTTATTATTGGTATCAAGGTCGTATTGATGATGTTATCAATACTTCCGGTGAACGTGTAGGTCCATTTGAAGTTGAAAGCAAATTACTTGAACACCCTGCTGTAATTGAAGCCGGTGTCATTGGTATTCCCGACCCAACCCGTGGTCAAATAATCAAAGCATTTGTTACATTATCAGATGGTTATGTACCATCTGACGCACTAAAAAAAGAACTCAGAGATTTTGTAAAGCTTGGACTTGCAGCTCATGCCGCACCAAGAGAATTTGCTTTCTGTGATTCTTTGCCAAAAACCCGCAGTGGTAAAATCATGCGTCGTGTTCTTAAAGCCAGAGAATTAGGCTTACCGGAAGGCGACCTCTCAAGCATGGACGATGATTGATAAATAAGCTAAAATAAAAAGAAGGGCGGTTACAACTCATGTTGTAACCGCCCTTGTGTGCAATTTTTTTATTATATGTAACTTTTGTTTTTTCCCTGCAATTGTGGGCGGCACAATGCGGCATTTCATGCCGCAGGCGGCTTCGCCGCCACAAATGGCAACCAAAGGTTGCCATTTGATTGTGCCGCCCACTCAGCCCCCTATGCACTGCAATATCTCAACCATTAACCTTAAACCAATACAAAAGCTATCAATAAAGTATTTAAACTAAAAAAATCATCGGTTGAAAAATCGCAAAAATAAAAAAGAACGGCATAACCGTTCTTTTTTTATTTTTTTATCCACAAGCTCTGTTTACGCTTTGCGTATAATGCCCATAGGTGTTTGTTCGGAGCATTGTCCCAATGGATTGTCTTTAAGCACTCGTACTAAGAAATTTTTATCCATACCTTGGTCTGATACGCCTAAAATTTGACCCTCAAGGTCATTTATATCTGTTATAGTTACAGGTATACCACCCAGCTTATCAGACGCTCTTTTAGCTACAGCATCGGGCTCTGCCGGTGCTAATACAACATACTCATTATATGGCGGCAATGTAAAATCACAAGGGCCGTCAATAGCTCTTGCTTTGTAGCCTGCAATTTTATAAAACCAACCACGAACCCCAAACAATTTGCCGACTGCCGAAATACCTGCTGCAAAAAGTATTTTTAATGTACCACATTCTCTGAGTGCCATTTCCATTGTTTCAGGGATACCCAAACCAATACCATATGGCGTTTTAAGCACAAATTTACACAACAATTTTGCAAGTGGTCTTGGGTGAATATCTTTCATTGGGATTGCACGTTTTTGAGTACACGCAACAATTTTTTCGGTAATAAACAATATATCACCTTGTTGTAAGAATGGCTGTGCATATTTAATTACAATATCTTCAATGTTATCCGCATCGGTAATGACATGGGTTTTAAGGGCAAGACGTTGATAGCTTACTCCATCTACCTCAATAATTCCTTGTTTACCTTCATTTATAAAAGTGCCTTCACTCATTTTTTAAAACAGTCCTTTCAGTAACGTCCTTTATGTTTAAATAGCATAACACATAGTATCTAAATATTATCGGTCTGTGGTTGAGGTTGTTGCTGTTCTTGTTTAGCTGAATATACCGACCACAGTAAAATACTGCAAATAACAATAAAAGCACCAATCAGTGCAAAAGGTCCGGGAACTTCACCAACGAACAAAGCTACCCATATAGGGTTAAGCAATGGTTCAAGCATACTGATAAAAGAGCAGGTAAGCACCGGAAGTTTGCGAATAGCAACAGTATACATTACATAAGGTATACCCAGTTGGAACACACCAAGGATTGTAATAATTCCAACAGATTGTACTGTTAACGTCGGTGGATTGGTAACAATAAATGGAACAGATATCAATGCAGTAAGAATATGCCCAATAAATACACCATTCATGCTTTCTTCATCTGTTTTAACATTTCCGGTCATCAAAAACATACCTGCCATAGCCACACCCGAGGAAAGTGCTACTAAATTACCGAGCATCTGTCCTCCGGAAAGGTTATCCGCAAAAAAGAGCATTATTCCGCCCATTGTTGTTATTACTGCGATATAATCTGCTTTAGCATATTTTTGTTTTAGAAACAGTGATGAAATTATCATAATAAACACAGGTCCGGTTGATTGCAAAACAATTGCATTGGCAGCCGTAGTCATTTTATTTGCCAAAACAAATGCGGTGGCAAGGTAGCACATAAACGCACCGCAAATAATGGTGTTACGATTTATAATTATATTATATTTCATAACATATTTAATTGCAATAAAAAATACCAGTGATGTAACCGCACTTCTAATCCCTGCAATAACCATTGGGTGCCAGTCAAGCATTTTAAAGAAAATGCCACCCATACTCCACATCACAGCTGTTGCCACCATCATAATGTACCATCTTTTTTGTGGTTGCTGTTTATTCAACTTTACCCCTCCATATTGTTCACAATATAAGCCATTGTATCGCATTGCTCAGATAAATACAATATTTTTTGCAAAATTTGCTTTAATAAAAGCTTAAAGTAGTATATAATGGTCAACATACAGTGTTTTTTTAATACTGAAATATCTGCCCGGAGGAATATTGCGAAATGGTATTTTCAAGTCTGTTTTTTATGTATCTGTTTCTTCCATTAAATCTTTTGCTGTACTTTGTAATCAAAAACAATACCTATCGCAACTGGGTTCTTATTGTTTTTTCCCTTATATTTTACGCATGGGGTGAACCCATCTGGGTAATTTTATTAATTTTCTCTGCCGCTGTAGACTATGTCCATGGCTTAATAATTGAATCCAAAAGAGGTACAGTATATGCAAAGCTTGCATTAATATCTTCATTGATAATTAATCTGGGTTTACTTTGTACCTTTAAATACACAGGTTTTATTATAGAAAATCTTAATTTTTTACTCGGTATTTCATTACCTCCGCCTGTATTTTCATTACCAATCGGTATTTCTTTTTATACCTTTCAAACAATTTCGTATACAATTGATGTATATCGAGGAAATGTTACAGCACAGCGTTCTTTCCCTAAGTTTTTAATGTATGTTGCAATGTATCCACAGCTTGTTGCCGGACCTATTGTTCGTTATTCCACCGTTGCCGCTGAAATAGAAAACAGAGTAATTACCCCTGAAGGAATGAGCAGTGGTTTTAATCTTTTTTGTATAGGTCTTGCAAAAAAAGTTTTACTTGCAAACACTGCCGGTAAGCTTGCCTCAATTTATCTTGAAGGTAATTTAACTTCCTTGGCAGTTACCGAAGCATGGTTTGGTATAATTATGTTTTCGCTACAGCTTTATTATGATTTTTCCGGTTATTCTGATATGGCAATCGGTCTTGCAAGAATGTTTGGATTTCACTATGACCCAAACTTTAATTATCCATATATTTCCGGAAGTATAACTGATTTTTGGCGAAGATGGCATATTTCATTAAGCAGTTTCTTCAAGGATTATGTGTATATACCTTTAGGCGGCAATCGTAAGCATCAATTTTTCAACATTTTAGTAGTTTGGTGCTTAACAGGGCTGTGGCACGGAGCAAGTTGGAACTTTGTTTTATGGGGTCTGTATTATGCAGTACTTTTAATCATAGAAAAATTATTTTTACTCAAGTTGCTTAACCGTTTTCGTATTCCGGCACAAATTTACCGAATGTTTTTTGTTACTTTAGGTTGGGCAATCTTTTATTTTGTTGACATACATCGTTTATCCGACTTTTTAAAAGCTTTGTTTGGTATTGGCAATCATGCTTTACACAATATGGAGCTTAATATTTTACTGGTAAATAATATCTTCTGGATTATTGCCGCACTTCTTTTTTGTATGCCAATTGCAGTTAAGGTCGGCAATTACCTCAAAACTATTGAAGAATCACGTTTTACTATTACAATCAACTGTATTCGCATAGTTGTTAATCTTGGCTTAATTGTATTGTGCACTGCTGCTTTGGTTGGTCAAAGCTACAACCCATTTTTGTACTTTAGATTTTAACCTAAGTCTATTTATTCTCCGTTCTCCCCTATCTCAGCAATTTGTCGTTGCCTTGCGGCGGCACAATCGTCCCCGCCCCCTACGGGGGCGGTGACGGGGCGGCTTCGCCGCCTGCGGCACTTTGTGCCGCATTGTGCCGCCGCAAGGCTCGGAGCATAAACCCACTATTTATTATAAAAAGGAGGCAAAAACTTATGTCTGTTCAGCCGCAGTATTCTGCAAATTGGTTAATCAGATGCCTTAACTGTATTTTAATTTTAAGTCTGGTATCTCTTTGGGAATTGTTTCTGTTTTTGCCGAAAAACCTACCATCTCCGACGCCGAGAAGCGTAAACTTTCAACAATGCCAAAATTTACGGTTGAAAGTTTCTTCAAAGGTGAGTTTGCTCGTGATTTTGAATTATTTTATGCCGATACTTTTCCGGGTCGTGACGTTTTTATTAAACTTGCGGCAGAATTTGATAAAGTAAAAGGTATTACATTAGATAATATACGCCTGCATCAAGGTGTAGCACCAACACCTGACAGCAGTACCAATGAAGCATTAAATTCAGAACAACCAATAACCTCAAACACTTCAGAAACTGATGCAGAGCGTGAAAACAATGCAGCTTATGGTGAACAAATTGGTTCATCATTTGTCTATAAAGGTATGGCATTACCAATTTTTGTTGAAAACCCACCGGCAGGCATAAGGTATGCCAATGTAATAGGTAAATACAAAGAAGCTTTAGGTGACAGCGTTAAAGTATATAATCTTATTATTCCATCTTCAATTGAATTTTATCTTCCAAAAAAATACAGCAGTGTAACAACACCACAAGAACAAAACATTAAAACTATCTATTCTCATATGTCAAAAGATATAATTACAGTTGATGCCTACAGTGCTATTTCTCAAAATACCGATGATTATCTGTATTTCAGAACCGACCATCATTGGACAGCTCGTGGTGCTTACTGTGCATATACTGCTTTTGCCGAAAGTGCCGGTTTTGCCCCTGTATCGTTGCAAGACTTTACACTTAAAACATTACCCAATACATTTTTAGGCTCATTATATTCACAAACAAATGACCAATCTCTAACTAAAAATCCTGATACGTTGGAGTATTTTGTTCCTAAAACGGCGGCATATTCTGAGCAATACCGTCCTAACAGCCCATATTATCCAATTAAAACAACTGTTTTCGCTGAATATGCACATGGTTCAAACAGTTACTGTGTCTTTTTACATGGTGATTTACCACTTACACACATTGTTACAGAACAAAAAAACGGTAAAAGCATCGCAATTGTCAAAGAATCTTTCGGTAATGCTTTTGTACCATTTTTAATCAATCATTATCAAGATATTTATGTAGTTGACCAAAGATATTTTCAACTTGGATTAGTTGATTTTATTAAAAACAATCAAATTGATGAGTTGCTTTTTATCAATAACATTTTTGCTGCACAAACAGATATTCGTATAAATGAGATAAATCGTATTATGTATCAAGCACCTTATATTGCACCTCCTGTATCAGAGGAAGTTCCTGTTGAAGAAGCTCCATCTGAGGAAAACACCCCAACAGAAACAATACCTGAAGCAGGTGGAATTGCTTCGGGCAGCACTGATAAACCACAGGCAATCATTCCAGACGAAGAAGAAGATTTACCACAAGACAACCCCGAGCACAAAAAGCCACCTAAGACCGAACGCCAACCTTTAAAATCCGCCCCATCAGATGAGATAAAGCCTCAAAATGATGTAGAATACGTTGACAATTCCGCAATCTTCCACAATTAAGATAACCTCTCACTATTATATGTAAAATGTACAGCTTTACTTTCGGAATTATTTTAACCTTCCATATAGCGAAGCAAGGAGGTTTTGGCTTTGAAGAAAAAGTTTTATCAAATCGCTTTGATTATGGTTTTCAGTTTGCTTTTTACAAGCTGTTCACCATCTGATACACAACCACTAAGTCCTGCTGCCACTACTGCACTTACCCTTGTTGTAGAGGTAAATGCTTCACCTGCTTTAATATCAGGTGCCGAGCATTTCTGTACCGTTGTTTCGGAGCTTTCCGAAGGTTTAATCAGTACAAATATAATTTACAGTGCCGACCCTGCTGCTGAATTATCACAAAATTCAGGTCAACTGTATTTTATGTCAAACGATTCTGCAAGGAGTCTTGTACCTGCCTTGGTCACACTTGAACTCCCTTATTTATTTCCAAATGAAAAACAAGCCAATGATTTTCTTTCATCTAAAGATATGTTGAAATTTTTCAACACCAATCTTGCTTCTGATACTGCACATTGTATTGGCGGTTCAGTAACAGGCGGACGTTATTTTATTAATCAAGCTTATAACACTTCCCCAACTATAGTGTCTTTTCATTATCCTTATTACAATACTGCTGCATTGGTTTCTTTAAAACTCGGAACAAATACTTTCAGTAATTGGGATACCCCTTTAATGGATTTAAGCTTTCGTTCTTATGAAATGCCTTTGTGGTATCTTGCTCAATGCAGTCCAACTATGCTTACCGTTAACACATTGCCACATTCTTATGACATAATGTGGATACTTTCGGACAAAGTTCTTGATGAAAAACTAACTCAAGCGGAACAAAACATTATTGCAGAAGCTGCCGTACGCACCTGTGGATTTACCTTGCAAACCTCTCTGGATTATGACAAAAGCTACTTACAGCAGCTTGCTCCCAACCATATTCAGCCCCCTGAACAAGACCTTTTCCTTGAACTTAAAGATTTGGATATTCCATATAACCCCAAGCTTTCCAATTTAAATAAAACTTTGCTTGACTATGCCTCATTGTACAGTGACTAAGCGGTAAACAACCAACCTTAGTCGTTCACTGCCTGTGAGCACACAGCATATTCCCCCAAGCTAGTTAATTAGCGGCGGCTTATTGGGCGGCACAATGCGGCTAACGCCGCAAGCGGTGCCCCTAGGGGCACCGCTGCAAGGGCGACCTAACAAAGGTCGCCCTTGATTGTGCCGCCCCGCCTAACCTGTAGCAAGCCGCCCCGGTTAGATTATACAAATTTAAGATATGCTATCCTGTGTTATATGCTTTGATAAAAACAAGGCATATATTTTTTTTAATTTTTCAAAAAAGTGCTTGACAATTCAAGAAAGATGATGTATTATAATCAAACACAGTAACGATTACTATTATCGGTTCAAGGTGGTGATACTATCAGCCGTTTTTCAAAACAGCGTGAAGTAATCTTGCAAACAGTAAAAAACAGCAAGGAACACCCAACAGCCGAGGTAATTTATGCAACACTCAAACCTCTTTATCCGGAACTCAGCTTGGGAACAGTCTATCGCAATCTAAATGTACTTGCTAGCAATGGTGATATACTAAGATTACAAACAGATGTTCCGTCAGCATGCTTTGATGGCAGGTTGGACGACCATTTACACATGGTCTGTGATATCTGCAATAAAGTAGTCGATGTAGAATGTGATGTAAAAAACTTGACTGCTAAATGTTTAAACATTCCCACGCCACATAAAATTCTGGAGGCAAAAATTTCACTCAGAGGTATATGTGAAAACTGCATAAAAACTCCTCAACAGACAACAATGAATTAAATAACAAAATAATGGAAGGTGGACTTTATTATGAATCTTAAAGGAACAAAAACCGAAAAAAACCTACTTGCTGCATTTGCAGGTGAATCTCAAGCACATGTAAAATACAATTATTTTGCATCAAGAGCAAAAAAAGATGGCTACGAACAAATCGCAGCATTATTTGCAGAAACTGCTTTCAATGAAAAAGAACACGCAAAAATCTGGTTTAAACTTCTTAATGATGGTGCAGTTCCGGAAACTTCAAAGAATTTGGAAACCGCAGCAGGCGGCGAACATTATGAATGGACTGAAATGTATGCAGGTTTTGCTAAAGAAGCAAGAGAAGAAGGCTTAGAAAAAATTGCATTTTTATTTGAATCAGTAGCTAAAATTGAAAAAGATCACGAAGACAGATATCGTGCTTTACTTGAAAATATTCAAACAGAAGAAGTATTTAAAAAAGTTGGACCAAACACTTGGGTTTGCATGAACTGTGGACATAGATATGTTGGTGAAACAGCTCCTACAGTATGTCCTGTATGTTCACACCCACAAGCTTATTTTGAAATTCTTGCTGAAAACTACTAATATAGGTTTTCCACGCAGCCACTGCTCAAAGAGCAGTGGCTGTTTTGTTGACCTCTGCAAATCTTATAGCCTCCGGCCCCCGCCGTCGGTATGGCAAGACCTTGTCTTGCCATACC
>JAVVRS010000036.1:0-9241 GCA_036654595.1 Oscillospiraceae bacterium
CTTATGATGTGGTTAATACATATAGTCATGGACAATTAACAAGAATTATGCGTGATTACGGAGAAGAACGATTTGCTTCAAGAATTGCGGCTAATATACTGAAAGACAGAGAGATAAAACCAATTGAAACTACATTGGAATTGGTTGAAATAATAAAAAGGTCAATACCGGCGGCAAAAAGACGTGAGGGCGGTCACCCTGCAAAACGTGCGTTTCAAGCTATACGCATAGAAGTAAACGGTGAGCTGGAGCATCTTGAGCATTGCCTTGATAATGCTTTTGAAAGACTTAATTCGGGTGGTAGATTTGCTATAATAACATTCCACTCGCTTGAGGACAGAATGGTCAAACAAAAGTTTCTGGGATATGCCAAAGGCTGCACCTGTCCGCCGGATTTCCCTATTTGTGTTTGCGGCAATCTGCCTAAGGCTAAGGTTATTACCCGTAAGCCCATAGAGGCATCAGAGCAGGAGCTGGAAACGAATAACCGCAGCAGAAGTGCAAAATTAAGGCTGCTTGAAAAGATTTAACGGATAGTTAATATCTATGAAACGGTATTTATTTTGCGTTAATAAACGGAAATGGAGGAAGTGCAATGCCTAACCAAAGTGAAGCGTATGACTTTTCCAGATTTGAGGATACCAATGAAACGGTAGAGCCAAAGCTAAAAGTCACCGAAGGCGTTCAGAAGCAAGCACAGGGGGTAATAACAGTAAAAGCAGTTGTTTTGGTGCTTATGCTTATAGCTGTAGTTACCATGATGATTTATAATAAGGTTGTTATTACCGAACTCTCGGCAGAGATAAGTTCCTCCCAAAAACAGCTATCAGCCCTTGAGGACCAAGAAGAAATCTTGAGTGCACAGGTGGAAAATTCAGTATCACTTAATAGCATTGAGCAAACCGTTACAAAAGATTTAGGGCTGTCCAAAGCCGATGCTTACCAAATTGAATATATTAAACTGGTCAAAGGTGATAATATACAGCTTAAAAACCAGACCGATGACGGGATTATCAGTAAGGTGGCGGCTTTAGGGAAGAGATTATTGGAATATATGGGAATTGGATAAAATAAGATAAGAAGTGATAGCCGAGATGATAACTCGCTATCGCTTATTTCTTATTACGGAAGTATTTTACAAAAATCAACAAAATTCCAGAAAATTCTATCTGAAGCGGAGGTAACTCATGGCAATTATTCCGGCAAATAAAATGAAAAGAAGAATGTTGCTTGTAGCAATGATTATATGTGTTGTAATGCCTGCAATTCTTGTGGGACGATTATTCCAACTTCAGATAATCGATGGAGAAAAATATCAGAAGCTTGCACTTCAACAACAAGTGAGTTCGGCGGTAATTACTGCAAACAGAGGCTCAATTTATGACCGCAATATGAAAGCTCTTGCCAAAAGTGCCAATGTGTGGACGGTTATACTTAATCCCGCAAATGTAAAAAATGAGGCTGAAAAGCAGCTCTTGGCTGATAATTTATCTGTAATTTTGGATATAGACCCACAAAAAGTACTGGATAAGGCGGAACGTAAAAAAAGCAAGTATGAAGTGCTGAAAACTAAGGTTGAACAGGAAACCGCAGACAAGGTTACAGCGTTTGTAAATAAAAATAAACTCACCTGTATTGATTTGATTGAGGACAGCAAACGGTATTATCCATACGGAAACCTTGCGTCTACCGTCATAGGCTTTACCAATAGTGAGAATAATGGTGCCTATGGACTGGAATCATATTATAACAAGGTGCTCAGTGGGACTCCCGGACGTGTTACCTCAGCAAAAACAGGCTGGCAAACAGATATGGATTTCCGTTATCAGAAAATGTACGAAGCGGTGGACGGCAACTCATTGGTACTTACAATTGATGAGGTTGTACAGCACTCTCTTGAAAAAAACCTTGAAACAGCAGTAATTGAGCATGGCATAAAAAAACGTGCGGTAGGCATTGTCATGGACGTTAATACGGGAGAGATTTTGGGCATGGCAACAAAGAATGACTTTGACCCAAACAAACCCAATGAGATTTATGACCCGAAAACTAAGCTTGCACTTGATGAAGAAAAAGCAAAGGTTGACGCCGAAACCGACCAAAGAGCAAAAGAAAAGCTCGAAGAAGAATATTTGAAAGCGGTGCAGAAAGCTCAGTTTGACCAGTGGAGCAACAAATGTGTCACCGACCCAATGGAACCGGGCTCTGTTTTTAAAATAGTTACAGCCAGCTCCGCTCTGGAAAGCGGTACATCAACACCATCAAGCACATTTACCTGTGGTGGCTCATTATTGGTTGGCGGTTGGAATATATCCTGCTGGAAACCCGGCGGTCATGGAACACAGGACTTTAAACACGCACTGATGCACTCATGTAACCCTGCGTTTATGATGATGGGGCAAGCAATGGGGGTGCATACCTTTTGTACATTTTTTGATGCTTTCGGAATGAATGAAGTTACAGGTATCGACCTGCCGGGCGAAGCCGCCGGTGTAGCTCATAAAGAAAAAGATATGGGTATAGTGGAACTGTCCAGCTCATCTTTCGGTCAAACCTTTAAGGTGACGCCAATACAGATGATTACGGCGGTTGCGGCAGCGGTAAACGGCGGAAAGCTTATGCAGCCATATGTTGTGCAACAGGTTTTGGACAGTGATAACAATGTAATAGAAACAACAGAGCCTATTGTAAAAAGGCAGGTAATATCGGAAGAAACGTCCGCACTTATGAGAGATATGATGGAGGGCGTTGTTGCTGAACCGGACGGCTCGGGTAAAAGTGCTTATATACCGGGCTATCGCATAGGCGGAAAAACAGGTACCAGTGAAAAATTGGACCTTTATGATGAAAATGGCGTTAGAATTACCGAATTTGGACTATCATTTGTAGGAGTGGCTCCTATTGATAAACCGCAGATAGCGGTTTATGTAATGCTTGATGAACCGACAACGGTAGGTTATGGTTCGGTAATTGCAGCACCGATTGTTCAAGGTATACTCAAAGATGTACTCCCATATATGGGTATTCAGCCACAGTTTACAGATGAAGAGCTTGCAAAGATAGATATCGCTGTGCCGAATGTTATGGGCAAAATTACCCATGGTGCTCAAAGTGAAATTACTATTGCGGGGCTTAACCCAAGAGTAATCGGTACAGGAAGCTCCGTTCTTAAACAGATACCTCAAGGCGGAGAAAAAATGCCACGAGGCGGTACGGTGATTTTGTATACCGAGCTGTCGGAAGATACCATGGTTGAAGTACCTGATGTAATAGGCATGAGTGCACAGATGGCAAATAAAACAATTATAAATGCAGGATTTAATATAAAGATTTCGGGAGAAGCGATTGACCAAACTACCGACCGTGTAAAATCACAAAGCCCCGAAGCGGGAAAATCGGTTGAAGCAGGCACTGTTATAACAATCAGCTTCACGGACAGCGATATGGAAGTACCGAGTGTACCGACATTGATTGCACCGGGTACTACACCGCCGTCAATGGCACATCAGGACGAAACGGGTAGCAATTCAAGCAACAGCCAAGATGATGGACTTATGGTGTCGGGGATAAAACCCAAAGATAAAGATAATCTTAAAACAGAGAAAAAAGCAGAGGAAAAGACGGATAAAAAGAAATCAAGCGGAACATTTAACGGCACAGTCAGCGATCAAAGATGATTGGAGGGAACTATTTTGAACTTGAAACAGTTGTTGGAAGGATTGGAATATCAAACAAAATTATCTGATACAGAGATTAAAACAGTAACGGGAGATTCCAGACAGGTGGAAAACGGTTCTCTTTTTGTCTGTATAAAGGGTGAAAAATCAGATGGACATAAGTATGCCGACAAAGCAATTGAAAACGGTGCATCAGCGATACTGTGTCAACAGGATTTAGGGCTTGATAATCAGATACTTGTAGCCGACAGCCGTTATGCTTACAGTATAGTGTGCAGGAACTTTTTTGAAAAAGCAGATGAAAAGCTAAGACTTATAGGGATAACCGGCACTAACGGTAAAACGACTGTAACCTACCTGCTGAAGCACGTTTTGGAAAGCTGCGGTAAAAAAGTAGGGCTTATAGGCACAATACAAACTATGATTGATGATGTAGTACTGCCTGCACAGCATACAACACCCGACCCATTTCAACTTCACAGTATATTTAACCGAATGGTAAAAGCAGGCTGTGAGTTTGCGGTAATGGAGGTGTCATCACATGCACTTGCACAGCAAAGAACGGCAGGCTGTCATTTTGAATGTGGAGTGTTTACCAATTTAACACAAGACCATCTTGATTACCACAAGACAATGGAGGAATACTACAAGGCTAAAAAATTGCTCTTTGACAGCTCTGATTTTGCGATTTTAAACTATGATGACAGCTATTCAAAACGCTTGATGCAGGAGATAAAAATTCCGTATCTCACCTACTCGGCTTCGGCGGATTTGGCGGATTACACCGCAAAAGCGGTGCGTGGTATGCCAACCGGCAGCAGATTTACCTTTATTGGAAAAGATACAATCGGAAGGATAAGCTTTCCTATGCCGGGCAGCTATTCGGTATCAAATGCAATGGCAACGGCGGCAACCGCAATTAAGCTGGGCTGTGATGTGCCGTCTGTCTGTAAAGCACTCACCGCTTGCCCCGGGGTAAAGGGAAGAACCGAGGTAATACCGGTAGATGCCGAATTTGCGGTGATAAGAGATTATGCTCATACACCTGATGGACTGGAAAAGGTGATTACGGCATTAAAACAGTTTTCGGTGGGCAGAGTAATAACCTTGTTTGGCTGTGCAGGAGAACGTGACCGTACAAAACGCAACAAAATGAGCGAAATAGTTTCACGGCTTTCTGATTTGGCTATACTTACATCAGATAATCCGAGGAGTGAAAATCCTCAGCAGATAATAGATGATGCCATGGACGGACTGGCAATGCACAATACACCATATAAAATTTTTATAGACAGATATGAAGCCATCGTTTGGGCGGTTGCAGAATGTAAAAAAGATGATATACTACTTTTGGCGGGCAAAGGCCATGAGGATTATCAGGTGCTTGATTTTGGAACAGTAAATTTTGATGAGAAAGCAATTATTCAGCAGCTTTTGAAAAAGAAGTAAGTGCCGAATAACAAACGATGGAGGAAACCAACTTGAAACCGATGACGATACGACAAATTTCACAGGCAGTGGGGCAGGAACTCAATGATGACAGAACAGCGGCGGTAATTACAACAGATTCAAGAGAAATAACGCCCGACAGTGTATTTATTGCACTCAAAGGCGAAAGCTTTAACGGCAATGATTTTGCGGCAGATGCAGTGGCAAAAGGTGCATTGCTTGCCATTGTTGACGAAGAAAGAGATTATAACACAGAGAATATTTTGATTGTAAAAAATACAGGTACAGCTTTGTTGGATATTGCAGAATATTATCGCAGCTTATTCAGCCCCAAAATAGTTGCCGTTACAGGCAGTGTAGGTAAAACCACAACAAAAGAATTTATCTGGACAGTACTGGAATCACGCTATAAAACCATTAAAACAGAAGGTAATCAGAATAATCAAATAGGTTTGCCGAAAACTATTTTTAAAATTGATGAAACAACAGAAGCAGCGGTTGTGGAAATGGGCATGAGTGGCTTTGGAGAGATAGAGGAGCTTGTTATGGCGGCAAGACCCGATATTGCGGTTATTACAAATATAGGGGTTTCTCATATTGAACATTTGGGAAGCAGAGATAATATACTGAAAGCAAAGCTTGAAATAACAAAAGGCTTAAAGCATGGGGCACCGCTTATACTGTGCGGCGACAACGATTTGCTTGCGGAAGTTAAAGATGAACGATTTAAAATTATTACCTATGGCATAAAAAATGAAGATGTAACGGTGCGTGCAGTAAGTTGCAGACAAAACGGTACACAAACAGAATTTGAAATTTTGTTTGGGCAAGAAAAATATCATGTGAGCATACCGTGCACCGGTGAACATAATGTATTAAATGCCTTAGCTGCATTTACAGTAGGTTTATTTATGCACATTGAACCGCTTGATGCCGCCAAAGCATTGGCTAATTATGTGCCGGTGGGTATGCGTCAAAATATTGTTCAGCATAATAATTTTACTGTGGTTGAGGACTGCTACAATGCAAGCCCCGATTCAATGGAAGCGGCTGTTAAAGCTTTTGCCGCTATGGCGTGTAAAGGCAGAAGAATAATAGTATTATCAGATATGCTGGAGCTTGGTACAATCTCGGAACAGGAGCATTACAAGGTTGGTAAACAAGTAGCACAAAATCCAATTCATATACTTGTATGTACAGGAAAATTCAGCGAGCAATATATGAAAGGTGCAACTGATGCAGGTTTACAGGAAGCATTTCATTTTGCAAATAAAGATGAATTGACCGAGTTCTTAAAAGGAAATGTTCAAGAGGACGATATACTTTGGTTTAAAGCCAGCAGAGGTATGAAGCTTGAAGACGTTATAAAAAGGATATACGAGGAGTGTTAATTACCAATGAATTTTTTGCATTTGATACTGACGGCGGTAATTGCTTTTGTGGTAACGTCGGTACTTGGTTTGGTGGTAATTCCGTTTTTGCATAAGCTTAAATATGGTCAAACCATTTTGGATATAGGTCCCAGTTGGCATAAGAAAAAACAAGGTACGCCAACAATGGGCGGAATAATGTTTGTAGTGGGCATCACAATTGCCGCAGTGGTAGGATATCTTTATTTTGCGGCGGCAAACAAAGAAAATATGTTGCCGGGACAAAATTTGGGTACAACAAAATTTTTACTTGGCTTAGTTATGGCATTTTTGTTTGGCTGTGTAGGCTTTTTGGACGACTACATTAAGGTAGTGAAAAAACGTAACGAGGGACTGAGTGCCGGACAAAAAAGCTTCTTTCAGCTTCTTATAGCGGCAGCTTATTTGATTACGCTTTATATTGCCGGTGACAGCTCAACTGTTGTAATAATACCATTTTTGGGTCAATTTGATATGGGCCTGTTTTACTACCCATTTATGATATTTATTATTGTAGGTGTGGTAAATGCCGTAAATCTTACTGATGGAATTGATGGGCTTGCTTCAAGTGTAACGCTGGTTGTGGCTTTGTGTTTTATGTGTATCAGCACTTTGCTTTCATCATGGCAGATGAATATTCTTGCTACGGCATTGGCAGGCGGCTGTATGGGTTTCCTTGTATGGAATTTCTACCCTGCCAAAGTGTTTATGGGCGATACAGGGTCTTTGTTTTTGGGCGGTTTGGTGGTAGCAATAGCTTTTGGGCTTAATATGCCGATACTTTTAGCATTAGTAGGTATTGTATATCTTATCGAAACTTTATCGGTTATTATGCAGGTTACAAGCTTTAAACTGACAGGCAAACGTATCTTTAAAATGAGCCCTATACATCATCATTTTGAGATGTCCGGATACAGTGAAGTGAAAATTGTTGTATTATTCAGTTTTGTTACTTTAATTGGCTGTATACTTGCTGTTTTATCGGTTATATTGATGTAAGCTGAGGTGTCTGCTCGGGCGGCATGGCTAGACCGCCGCAACCCACAGGTTGCGGCGGTCGCAGGCGGCGTTCCGCCGCCATGCGGCACGCAGAGCGTGCCGCAGCCATGCCGCCCGAGAGGGTAAATTTTATTATAAATATACTTTGTTAAAGGGAAGGTGACAGAAGCTTGGAAAAAAAGAGTAAAAGTCCGCTGATAATTAAAGGTGGAAATGTTGATATGCCATTTATGATTTTGGTGCTGACACTTCTTGCAATAGGATTGATAATGTTGTTTTCGGCAAGCCATGCTTCTGCATTTTATCGTCAAGGTAACAGTTATGCGTTTATCTTTCAGCAACTTATTGTTGCGGCAGTAGGTGTAGTTGTAATGGTTTTAATATCATTTTTCAATTATCGTAAGCTGCATCATTTGGCATTGCTTGGATATGTAGGCTCAGTAGGTTTACTGGCACTTACACATTTTATGCCATCAATTCAAGGTGCAAGAAGATGGATTGTAATTGCAGGACATCAATTTCAACCATCGGAGATTGCAAAAGCGTGTCTTGTAGTGTTTTTGGCACATATCATGTGTAAATATTTTGACCGTATGGGTGAATTTAAAATCGGTATTCTGCTTATGGGTTCAGTGTTTGCGGTTATGGCATTGCCACTTGTTACACAGCCTCATCTTTCGGCAACTATATTATTATTTTCAATGACGGCGGCAATGATGTTTGTTGGTGGGGTAAAAATAAATCACATTATGGCAATAGTGGTGCTGGGTTTGATAGTGGCAACATTGGCATATTTGTTTGTACCGGGTGTGGAAAAACTGTTTGCTCATGCCGAAAGGCGTTTACAATATTGGATTGACCCTTTTAAAGATGCACAAGGTGCAGGATATCAGTCGGTACAATCGCTGTATGCAATTGGTTCGGGAGGTATTTTAGGGGTAGGTTTAGGTGAGTCCCGACAGAAATATATGTATCTGCCGGAAGTGCAAAATGACTTTGTATTTGCAGTGGTTTGTGAAGAATTTGGATTTATGGGTGCTACATTTATTATAATTTTGTTTGCACTTTTAGTATGGCGTGGTTTTGCAATTGCAATGAAAGCCAGAGATAAATTTGGTGCATTGATTGTTGTGGGCTTAATTACACAGGTGGGTGTGCAGGCATTTTTAAACATTGCGGTTGTAACCAACACTGTACCGAACACAGGTATCAGCTTGCCATTCTTCTCATACGGAGGTACGGCACTGCTTGTTATGCTGGCTCAAATGGGTCTTATTCTTTCGGTATCACGTCAGATAAACTACGAAAAAGAGTAGCACTGAGAGCAGCGGCAAGCCGTTCGGCACAATTCCGCACGCAAAGCGTGCGGGCGGCGGCTTCGCCGCCGCCTACCCAACCGTTGGTTGGGTAGGAATTGTGCCGACGGCGTGGGATTTGCTAAAAGCTGAGGGAAGGACAAACTTATGTAATATCAAGTAGGAGGTGAATACTATGAGAATATTGTTTGCTTGTGGAGGCACGGGGGGGCATATAAATCCGGCAATAGCAATAGCAAAACATATAAAATGCAGACATAAAGATGCAGTTATACTTTTTGCGGGTAATCCTAAAGGAATGGAAGCTAAACTTGTACCTGCTTCGGGGTTTGATTTTGAACCGATTATTATAATGGGGATACAACGGCAGTTAAATTGGTTTAATATTAAA
>JAVVRS010000037.1:0-765 GCA_036654595.1 Oscillospiraceae bacterium
CACTTCCCCAACGGAGCCGGCTTTGTATCGTTCTTGTCAAAACTATCATACTGATGGTAATTATAATCATATAACAAAGCAAAGTACCATACGGTGCAGCTTGAATATTGACCGACGGAATTTGTATAAGCATATAATTTGCCGCCAATTTAACCGCACCGCCAAGCACCAATAATTTCACAGGTATATCCACTCTGCCCATTGCCTGTAAAATACTGTTTATCGGTGTGGCAAGTGCAACAAAGATTGCCGCAATACCCAGTATTTGTAACAAATCTCCCCCAATAGCAGCTTCTTGCGGTACCTTATAAAACACAAATTCCGCAATAGGTTGTGCCATCATAGCAATTCCAAAGCCTGCCGGAAACGCTACAATGCTTGTAATACGCATTACAGATTCAATGTTGCGTTTAATGTGTGTTTTGTTTCCGCCCACCCATGCCGCTGTAACAGCAGGCAATGCACTTATGCCAAATGTAGAGGTTAGAGCCGGTACAAGGTTAAACAAGGTCACTGCAATGCCCGAGAATGAGCCATACAGGTATGCAGGTAAATCCATCGGTCTTAAATCGCTCGGCAAGTTACCTGCATACATATCTGCCACAACGCTGTAGTCCGTTTGTATGGCTTTTTCAAGGCAAGTCATAATTGATGCCATATCAATCAAAGCTGTTAAATTCAGTGCTACAGCACCCAAACAAACAGGTATTGCAATTTTTATCATCTGTGGTATAAGCCGTTTTGCAGACTTTGGTGGCGGTGAAT
>JAVVRS010000037.1:775-9235 GCA_036654595.1 Oscillospiraceae bacterium
AAGGTATATCTACCCCAACAATACACTGCACCGAAAAATGTACTTATCACAATACCTGCAATTGCTCCGGCGGCGGCATACTGTGAAATTACTACCCCTGCTTGAGCCGCATCATTCATCTGCATACCCAAAACAGTTCCGCTTAATGAATATTCTTGTCCAAGATGCTGTGTTGTATACCATGCCAGCCCTGTTCCGAAAATAAGTTTTGCAAGTGCTTCAACCACCTGTGAAACCGCTGTAGGATACATATTGCTTAAACCTTGATAATATCCTCTGTAAGATGCCATAAGGCAACAAAAAATAACCGCAGGTGACATTACCAAAATGGCAAGAAATGCACCCGGATTTTTTACAATCTCCGCAAAAGGTCTTGCCCCAAACAGCATAACTAAAAAGCCTACACTTCCCGTAACAATAAACAAAATACGGGAAATACGCAGGATTTGTTTAACCTGACGATATCGTCCGAGAACAACATTTTCGGAAACCAATTTGGCAACCGCAACAGGCAGTCCCGCTACTGCCAAAGCATACAATGTATTAAAGATTGTATATGCTGATGAAAAGTATGCCATACCTACTCCGTCAAGAAGATTATTCAGCGGTATTTTAAACAATGCACCTATTGCTTTTACAATTACCGTACTGGCTACAAGTATAGCCGCACCTTGAAGAAAGCTTTGTTTCTTTTCACTTTTGGGCACCGAATAACCTCCAATTCGACAACTATTATGCTATAATCTGTCATGGTGCATTTGCGTATGCAAAATCTTGCACCGACTTTTAAAGTTTTATTACACTATTGTTCCCTACATATATTCTATGCAATTTTTACCACAGTTATTATAAATTCGCAGCCTCTTGATTTTTCCGCAACTCGGGCGGCACAATCACGCCCAACCCATTTGGGTTGGGCGTGTGGTGAGGCAAGTGCCTCACCTGCGGCTTTAGCCGCATTGTGCCGCCCGAGGCGGAAAATTACCGCCATCTGTATTGTATAATTATTTTGGCAAAAAGAAAACTCAGTCTAATTTAGCTCCGCAGCGTTGACAATAAATACCGTCCTCGGGATTTATATTCATACAGTTGCTGCATTTTTTCATCTGTTTGATATCTCCGATTTTCCCATTAAGTACATCAAGCTTTACTCGTATTGTATCAATTTCAGTTATACATTTATCAATAGCTTCACCGTTATCTACATCTGATTTTTTTTCCTGATAAGTTAGTACACCCAAAGTTTCAAATTGTTTTTGCATTTCATTCTGTAAATTTGCACCTTGAATTTTAAGCTTTGAAGCTTCCAGCACCTCGTTTGCTTTTTTACCTGTTGTGTTAGCTACACTGACTGCCTTGTTTAATAAATTGTCAAAACCGCTCATAATTCTACCAACCTTTCTATTTATGCTTATATTATATTATCCTACCGGTATTGTTTTGGTTCACATTGGCATAAAAATCTTTTATACCTTGTTGACGTATTAAAATCTCATCAAAATTTCTCAGATATTCAAATGGAAATTTAAAATTATATATTCTTTGTACCTTTGATTGTTCTTGAGAGCAAAGCTTTGTAACTGCACCTGCACCAACCGCTAACACCGTTTGTATTTCGTCCATAATAAATACATTGTACAGTCCCTCAAAACCCGGCTTACTATAGCCTGTATTCTCTAAATTTGAGAGTGTGTTTTTCTGGCGATATAGATAATACGGTTTATAGCCGCTTTCAGAAAGACGTTTACCTGCATAACTTACCATCTGTTCTGCTACGCTGTCCTGTGTCAACAGTTGTTCTTTATTTTTAACAATCTTAGCCGCACGTTTCACCGACAGCGTATGTACCGTAATGTTTTCGGGTGACAGCTTTAATAAATATTCTACTGTTTTTTCAAAGCTTTCAAGCGTATCACCCTCCAAGCCTGCTATCAAATCCATATTGATATTATTAAACCCCAGTCTGCGAGCCAATTTAAAGCAGTCTGCAATGTCCTGTGCGGTGTGATTTCTTCCAATAAGCTTCAACACATCATCACTTAAGCTTTGAGGATTAATGCTTATTCTTGTCACACCTGCATATTTGAGCACCATCAGCTTATCCTCATCAATAGTATCCGGACGTCCTGCTTCAACGGTATACTCACGCACAGTACTCATATCAAAGCTTACAGCAATGGTATCGCACAGCTGTTTTAATTGTGTTGCCGAGAGAGTAGTAGGTGTACCGCCGCCAAAGTAAACAGTTTCAAGTCTGAGTCCCAATTCTCTTGAAATCTTTGCTGCTGCCTTTATCTCCTCACACAGCTTGTCCACATAAGGTGAAAGCAAAGCTTTTGCTTTTGGTGTTGCAATCGCTTCCGACACAAATGAGCAATAACTGCATCTGGACGGACAAAACGGTATAGAAACATAAAGGCTAAAGCTTTGCGGTGTGTTGGTGCTGAGAATTTGTTTTTCGGTATCTGCCGTTTCAAGAGCCAGTTTTACCTTTTGCGGAGAAACAAGATATTGCTTTTCGTACAACTCTGCAACCGCTGTTTCGGCCATACCCTGTTCAAGTCTTGAGCGAAACAATTTTACCGGTCGTATGCCGGTAAGGATACCCCATGGCGGTGTTTTACCTGTTATACCACTTAACAGCGTATAAAGCAATACACCCATTACTCTGTGACATTCCGACTGTCTGTCTGTAGTGTCCGGTGGGAAAACTGCGGTTTGCTCGATAGCTTTCCCGTCTATTGAAACTTTTGCTTGCAGCTGCCATTCTGTAGGAGTTTTCAGCAGATTGGTAAAGATATAATCTCCAATCTCTTCATTCAAATCATCTTTGATATAAATTTTTTCACCCGACAGGAACAGCATTGCCAAGCGTTCCGCTTCATAATTCATATTATGATTTTTGCATACTAAAACCATCTTTGTGGGTTTCCTTTCCGCAAAAGCTTTATCTGAGATATGGATTATATTTTCTTTCTCTGGCAAGGGTTGTGCCTGCTCCGTGCCCCGAAAGTATCTTATAATCGCCATCAATCAGGCTCAACCTTCTCAGCGATTTTTCAAGTAATCTCCAATCACCGCCGGGCAAATCAGCTCTGCCGCAGCTGTCTGCAAAGAGCACATCTCCCGTAAACATAACGTCCTCTATCACATAGCAGATATCTGCTCTGCTGTGACCGGGTACACTTATTACTTTAACCTCGGTTTGTCCCAAATTAAACCTATCTCCGTCCGACAGCAATATATCGGCACTGCAAAGATATTTTTCCGGGTTTGGTATATCAAGAAAATCCGCTGCACATTCAACACTGCTTGAAAGCATAATTTCATTGCCTTTGCCAATTGATACCTTGCAGCCTGTTTTTTCGGTCAATTCTTGAACGGCACCTATATGGTCATAGTGACCGTGTGTAAGCAATATATCGGTCAATGTCAGGTTGTTTCTTCTCATAAAATCGAGTATGATGTTTGCTCCGTCACCCGGGTCTATCAGTGCAAGCTTGTTGTCCTCATACATCAAGGCATAGCAATTAGCCGCCATATAACCGCAGTCAATCCTTTGTATTCTCATCGCATCATTCTCCTTCGGGTTGTTTTTTCGGCATAAGCTCCTCTGTATCAAGCAAAATGGTAATAGGACCGTCACAGCGTATATCAATCTTCATATCTCCGCCGAACACACCTTGTGCAACCTTGCTTACTCCGAGCTCTTTTGTTTTGTCAATAAATTCTTTATACAGTTTTTCAGCGTGTGCCGGCTCGCCTGCTTTTATAAACGAGGGACGTCTGCCTTTTTTACAGTTACCATACAGTGTAAACTGTGAAATCACCATCAATTCACCGCCAATTTCCGACAGCGACAAATTCATCTTTCCAGCTTCATCTTCAAAGATACGCAGATTAATAATCTTATCCGCCAAATAGCAAAGCTCCGCATCGGTATCGCTGTTTGAAACCCCCAGCAGCACCATTAAACCCTTATTTATTGCTCCTACTTCGTTACCATCAACCGTTACTTTGCCACCGGCAACTCTTTGTACTACAGCTTTCATGGCTTCCTCCTTATTGCAAGGTACGTTCAACCTTGAACACACCTTTAATGCTACGCAATGTGCTTATTGTATAATTAAGCTGGTCAAGGTCATTTACTTCCACTGTAATCTGTATTACCGTATGACCTTCCTTTACTTCTTTTGCCATAAGTGCATGAATAGGTATGTGCATATTTGAAAGTGCAATGCTCACATCAGCAAGCAGTGAGGTTCTGTTTTCGGCATTGATATCAATTGTTGATTGAAACTTTGTTTTATACGTTTTTGCCCATTCGGTATTTATCCAGCGGTCATCTTGGTCTTTGGGTGAGTTTATTACATTCACACAATCCTTTTTGTGTATTGACACACCATAGCCTCTGGTTATAAAGCCAATAATATCGTCACCCGGCAGCGGATTACAGCATTTAGCAAACTTTACAAGACAGCTATCCAAGCCCTCAACCACAACACCGTCGATAGAGCTTTTCTCTTTTTTGGGTTTTGTCAAAGCTTTTTCAATTGGGTCATCTTCGGGCGGAGTTCTGTAATTTTTATATTCTTCTTTTATGCGAGGCAGCATTTTAGATAATGACACACCACCGTAGCCTACCGCTGCATAAAGGTCATCAAGAGTATTTATATTCTGTTTTCTTGCCGAACCCAACAGAAAATGTGCTAAATCTTCTTCATCAATTGTTATAAGGTTACGTTTCAGTTCACGTTCTACCTGAAGCTTACCTTCAATTACGTTATCCTCACGTTTTTCTTTTTTAAACCATGCTCTTATTTTAGTTCTTGCTTCGCCTGTTTTTACTATATTCAGCCAGTCACGGCTTGGGCCGTGGCTGGGTTGATTTGTTGTAATAATTTCAACAATGTTCCCTGTTTTCACCTGATAATCAAGTGATACCATTCTGCCGTCTACCTTAGCACCGACAGTACGATTACCTACCGCCGAGTGAATGGCATAAGCAAAGTCCAAAGCTGTTGCTCCTGTCGGAAGGCTGATTACATCACCTTGCGGCGTATAGACAAAAACTTCTTCCGGTGCAATATCAGATTTAATTGTACTTACAATATCTTCTGCATCATCAGAAATTCTTTGTGCCTCCAAAAGCTGACGCACCCATGCCAGACGTTCATCTAATTTATCTTTACGGTTTATGCCCGCTTTGTATTTCCAGTGTGCCGCCATCCCATATACGGCAGTATAGTGCATATCCCATGTTCTGATTTGTATTTCAAAAGGTATTGCGTCCTTACTCAGTACCGTTGTATGCAACGACTGATACATATTATTTTTGGGGGTTGAGATATAATCCTTAAAGCGGTTAGGTATCGGGGTAAACATATCATGTGCTACTCCGAGGATATTATAACATTCTGCGGTGGTATTGACTATTATTCTTACGGCATAAATGTCATAAATTTCGTCAAAATCTCTGCCCTGCATATATACTTTACGATATATGCCATAGATACTTTTAACTCTGCCGTCCAATTGCACCTGCATATTTTCATCTTTAAGACGTACTTGTATCTGTTGCTTGATATTCTCAAGAAGCTTATCTCTTTCTTCTCGTTTATATTCAAGCATATGTTCAATTTCATGGTAAGCCACAGGGTCTAAAAATTTAAGACACAGGTCTTCCATTTCTTCTTTTAATGCTCTCATACCAAGCCTATGAGCAAGAGGTGCATACACCTGCATTGTTTCATGGGCTTTTTCACGTTGCTTTTCAGCTTTTTTATATACTATAGTTCTCATATTATGCAGTCGGTCGGCAAGCTTGATGATGATTACTCTTACATCTTTTGCCATTGCGAGCAGCATCTTTCTCACATTTTCGGCACGTTGTTCTTCTTTTGAGGAAAATTTCATTTTGGTAAGCTTCGTAACGCCGTCTACAAGCAACGCTACCTCATCACCAAAAGTTTTCCTCAGTTCTTCCAGTGTAACATCGGTATCTTCCACCACATCATGCAGCAATGCCGCTACAATTGTTTCGGTATCCATACCAAGTTCAAGTAAAATTTCCACCACTGCCAATGGGTGGCTTATATACGGTTCTCCCGATTCTCTTGTTTGACCTGCATGAGCGACTTCCGCTACATTGTATGCTTTGACAATCTGGTTGATATCATATGGTTTATTGCTTTCCTCAAGCTGATTTATCATCTGTTCATAACTATACATCTGCTACCTCATCTTAACCAAAATATCAGCCTGCCATCAATGCAAGTACCTATGTTTGCAGGCTTCTGAAGATTGGTGAGTTTTCTAAATTCGTCTTGCCTTCTTTAGGAATAATCTTAATTTGTTGTTTACTGCCCACAACATTTACCTCTATAAGCTCAAGCTCTTGTAAAATCTCCGTAATAAGTCTTAATTTGCCATAGCTGACTGTGCCTAAGCGACAATACAACATTTCATTGTCATCACACGCCCATGGACAGCTTCGTATAAATCTATATACTTTAGCTACATCTTCTCTTGTTGGTATATTTATTTTAGCTGCGGCTTTTTCGCCAAGCATATACTGCTCATAAAGCTGTTTTTCCACAGTAAAATTTGTCATATTAACACCATGAAGATGGATATCACTTATCTTTATCGACACAGAAATATTTCCATTATATTCATTTATACTGATTGTTGCTGCAATGTCGAGCAAATCTCCCGACCTGTAAGCAAAGTCCTGTGGTGTCATACCAAAATAAAGTGCCGAAAAACGGCTCCCATTTTTGTTTAGCGAAAGTCTTAAATGTTTTCCGCCCGACAATGGAGTTATGCTCTCTAATGTAACTTCCATTACCGCAAATACCGGCTGTTCATTGCCCGAGCCAAAAGGTTCAAGCAACGCAAGTTGATTAACATTTTCAACAGTTAAGCTGTTTGGCTCTGTAATGGCATCAATCATTAAAGTATTGGCAGGCATCATTGGAAAATTAACCTTTGCATCAAGCAGAAGCTCCTCTGTAAAGGCGGCTACATCATCTGTACGCAGTGATAAGCCTGCTGCCATAACATGGCCTCCAAAGCGTGTAAGTCTTTCAGAGCACCTGCTGATAGCATCTATCAGCGAATATCCGTCCACACTTCTGCCTGAGCCTCTTGCTTCTTCACCATTGCCGGAGATAAGCAAACATGGCTTACCATATCTATCTACAATCTTGGACGCTATGATACCTATTATACCATGGTGCCAACCTTCACCGGCTATAATAATTATTCTTTCAAGCAACAGCTTGGGGTTTTGTGCCAATATCTCCGATATATCTTTCATAATTTCCGCTTCGGTATCCTTACGGTCGGTGTTGTAAGCATTGATTTCGGCGGCAAGCTGCTCTGCTTCCTCCGCATCTGCCGTAAGCAACAAGTCTACTGCTTTGCTTGTTTGTCCCACTCTGCCTGCGGCATTAATTCTCGGTGCAATTCCAAATGCAAGCGAGGTTGACGTAAGCTGTTTACCATCAAGCCCCACTTCTTTAAGCAATGCAAGCAATCCAATATTTTCGGTATCCTCAATATTTGTCATACTATTTTTTACAATCAAGCGGTTTTCGCCTTTTAGTTCAACCACATCAGCTACCGTTCCAATCGCAACAATAGAGCCATAATGAAACAATGTATCTTCACAATCAATATCATCTTCCATGGCACATATCAGCTTAAATGCCACACCTACACCCGAAAGTTCTTTAAATGGGTATTCGCAATCACATCTGTGCGGGTTAAGTACCGCTACTGCTTTGGGTAAAATCTCACGAGGTGTATGGTGGTCGGTTATAATCAAATCAACACCAAGCGTTTGTGCAAGTTCTGCTTCCTCTATAGACGATATGCCATTATCTACCGTAATAATTAAATTTATTCCTTTTTTTGCAAACGCCGTTATTGCTCTTGTATTTAACCCATATCCCTCTTTATCTCGGTTAGGTATGTAATACGCTACATCTGCTCCAATTGCCTCAAAGTAACTGCAAAGCAATGCCGTTGACGTTATTCCATCACAATCATAATCTCCATAAACCACAATTTTTTCTTGGTTTTCCACCGCTATGCGTATTCGTTCTACCGCTTTATCCATATCTTTCATTAAGTATGGGTCATAAAAACTATCCTCATTACCAATAAAATCATCTATTAGTTCGGAGGTATCATAGCCTCTGGCAACCAATATACTGCACACCGGCATTGACAGTCCTGTTTGACTGTGAAGAAGCTTTATCTTTTCATTTTGTATCTTAGGTAATTTCCACTGCATCTTGTTCATAATAGCCCTCCTCATGTTCAAATTATATTGGCACAATATATCTATTTTATCATTTTTTACAACAACATTCAACAGTTATTAACATTTGGGCTTGATAGTTCTGTTCTTCTCTGCAAGCTGCTGCCCCGCCGCTCCCACAGCCGACAGGT
>JAVVRS010000038.1:0-7680 GCA_036654595.1 Oscillospiraceae bacterium
CAATGTTGATGCAAAATATGTAGTTGACAATGCTGATATGCTTCCAAAACCTTCCTTCTGGATTTTCGGTGGTGATGGTTGGGCATATGATATCGGTTATGGTGGTCTTGACCATGTTATTGCTTCCGGTGAAAACGTAAACATCTTTGTTTTTGATACCGAAGTATATTCCAACACAGGCGGACAGTCCTCAAAAGCAACCCCAACAGGTGCTATTGCTAAATTTGCTGCCGCAGGTAAAACAGTCAAGAAGAAAGATTTGGCTCAAATTGCAATGTCTTATGGATATGTATATGTAGCACAAATTGCAATGGGTGCAAACCCTGACCAAACCTTAAAAGCTATTATTGAAGCTGAAAGCTATGATGGTCCATCTCTGATTATCTGTTATGCACCTTGTATAAATCATGGTGTGAAAGCAGGTATGAGCAAAGTTATGCTTGAAATGAGAAATGCTGTTCATTCGGGCTATTGGAACTTGCTGAGATATGACCCAAGGCTTGCTACTGAAGGAAAAAATCCGTTGACTGTTGACAGCAGAACACCTTCAATCGAGTATAAAGATTTTATCATGGGTGAAGTACGTTACAATTCTCTCATGCTTAAAAATCCTGAACGTGCAAAAGAACTTTTTGCATCTGCCGAAACCGTAGCTACTGAAAGATATGGTAACCTATTAAGACAGAAAAAGAGTTTTGACACCACTGTAAAAGAATAATAAATTCATACTTAATGGGAACACCGATAATGTCGGTGTTCCCATTTTTGTTAGTTCATACAAATTTTATATCATTCAATGTAAAATATGAACAATGATTTTCTTTATTTCTAAATTGTGATATAAAAGTAAACATTATACTTAGATGCTTGACAAAATTAATATGGCGGTATAATATTAGTTAGTCAAACTAAGTAAATTTGAGCGGAAGGATAGTCAAGTTTATGAATCAATTTGAAAAACAACTCAATGAACTGTTGGTTGATACATTCAGAACCATTTTAAAGGTGGAAGAAAAAATCATACGCAGCAGTAACGAAATTAATTTATCAATCAGCGAGCTGCATTTGCTCGAGGCAGTAGGGGACAAAGAACACCCAAACAAAACCATCAGTGAACTTTCGGCAACACTTGGTATTTCATTGCCATCTGTTACAATTGCCGTAAATAAATTGGTGAAAAAAGAGTTTCTTAAAAAAGAAAAAAGCCCTACAGATGGACGTTCGGTTACTATATGCCTCACTAAAAGTGGTGATAGAATGAATAGACTACACAATTATTTTCACAAAAAAATGGTGACAGAAGTATCTAAAGAGATGACCGAAGAAGAAAAAGAAGCAATGATGCGTGGTATTCAAAAGCTTAACAGTTTCTTCAAGGAAAAATCTGATATGATGGAGGATTAGATGAGTTTTCATATTTTGGGCACAGCAAAAGCATTACCTGAATTTGTGCTTACAAATGAGCGTCTTTCTACTATGGTAGATACAAATGATGAATGGATTACAAGTAGAACCGGTATTAAAAACAGATTTATTATTACATCTGAAACGCTTGCCGATTTGGCAGTAGAAGCAGCAAAATCTGCAATTGCCAAAAGCGGTATAGATGCAAATCAACTTGATTTGATAATTTGTGCCACAATGGGCGGAGATTATATAGTGCCCTCTCTTGCCTGTGTTATACAGAAAAGGATTAGTGCAGGTTGTCCCGCATTTGATATAAATGTTGCTTGTACCGGATTTATTTATGCACTGGATATAGCAAGTGCATATTTTGACAGCGGTAAAGCATCTCGCATTTTAATTGTATCAGCTGAAATGATGTCAAATTATATTGATTGGACAGACCGTTCAACCTGTGTGCTTTTTGGTGATGGTGCCGGTTCTGTTGTTTTGGAAAAAGGCAATAATCTATTGGCAATTCGCCTTACAGCTTGTGGTGATGAAGAAACTTTGACAGTCAGAGGTGTGCAAGGCAACAGCCCATTCAAGCAAAATAATGATGTCAATACATTTCTTCAAATGAATGGCGGTGAAGTTTTTCGATTTGCCGTAAATTCCATATGCAAGGATATTACATTTGTTCTCTCTCAAGCAGGAATAAGTATTGAACAGATAGCAAAGGTAATCCCACATCAAGCAAATATGAGAATTATTAAATCAGCCAAAGAGCGGCTGGGTATTCCCGAGGAGAAAATGGTGTCATCAATAGAAAGATACGGTAATACATCAGCGGCAAGTATACCTATCATGCTTGCGGAATTGATTGAGAATGGACAGCTCCATGATGGAGATTTAGCAGTATTGGCAGCTTTCGGAGGTGGACTTACCACCGGAGCTTGTATAATAAAAATATAAAAAAATAAAATTTGGAGGAACAACAAATGTCTTTTAACAAAGCAGCACAAATCATTGCAGATAACAGAGGTATCTCTGTAGAAGGAATTAAACCTGAAACCACTTTTGAACAATTAGGTTTTGATTCTTTGGATATAGTAGAATTGGTAATGACTTTTGAAGATGAATTTGGCGTTACAATTGAAGTTGATGAAAATTTAAAAACTGTCGGTGATGTAGTTAAAGTATTGGACGCAGCGAAATAAAATCAGAAAGAGAGTGTGGGTTGAGTATGAGAACAGTTATTTGTGATTTACTTAATATTGAGTACCCTATTTTACAGGGTGGCATGGCTTGGGTAGCAGATGCTTCATTGGCATCAGCAGTATCAAATGCCGGTGGTCTTGGAATTATTGCCGCAGGTACGGCACCGGTAGACCATGTTAGAAATGAAATTCGCAAAGTTAAAGAGCTTACGGACAAACCTTTTGGTGTCAACATCATGCTGCTCAGTCCTTATGCCGATGAAATTGCAAAGCTTGTAGTTGAAGAAGGCGTAAAAGTACTTACCACAGGTGCCGGAATGCCGACAAAATATATGAAAGAATGGAACGAACATGGTATTAAGGTAATACCTGTTGTGCCATCAGTAGCAATTGCAAAAATGGTTGAACGTGCAGGTGCTCATGCAGTTATAGCCGAAGGTACCGAAAGCGGCGGACATATTGGAGAACTTACCACAATGACTTTGGTGCCTCAGGTTTGTGATGCAGTAAGTATTCCGGTAATCGCCGCAGGTGGAATTGGTGATGGCAGAGGTATGGCAGCGGCATTGATGCTTGGTGCTGTAGGGTTTCAGTTAGGCACAAAGTTTTTGGTTGCCAATGAATGTACCATTCACCAAAATTACAAAGATAAAATTATAAAAGCGGGCGACATAGCAACAATGGCAACAGGAAGACGACTTGGTCACCCTGTTCGTGCCCTTAAAAATCCATTCACAAGAGAATATCTAAAGCGTGAATACGACAGCAGCATTACAGATGCAGAGCTTGAAGCATATGGAACAGGTGCTTTGAGAAAAGCTACATTAAACGGTGATGAAAAAGACGGTTGCTTTATGTCGGGTCAAATCTGTGCAATGGTAACCAAAGAACAGTCCGCAAAGGATATTATAACAGAGCTTTTTGCAAATCTTGATGTAGTGCTTGACGGTAAATGCAGATGCAGAAAATAGCATTTGTTTTTTCCGGACAAGGAGCACAGTACAGTGGAATGGGTAAGGAGTTGTATGAAATATCCGATGCGGCAAAACAGCTCTTTGATATGGCAACGGAAATTAGAACACCTACTTTGAAGCAGTGTTTTTATGGTACAAAAGAAGAACTGTCATTAACACTAAATACCCAGCCATGTTTATTTTGTACCGATTTATCAGCTGCACTCGCACTTAAAGAAAACGGTGTAACTCCTGATTTTGTTGCAGGGTTTTCACTGGGTGAGATAGCCGCACTGGCTTTTGCTGAATGTTTATCTCATAATGATGCTTTTAACTTGGTTTGTAAAAGGGCAGAGTTCATGAATGATGCCGCACAGCAAAACAAAGGCGTTATGATTGCGGTTCTGGGATTACCGGCAGTAAAAATAAAAGAAATATGCAACCTGTTTGATGGTGCGTTTCCGGTTAATTTTAACTGTCCGACCCAAACAGCGGTAGCGTGTTCAGAAGCATTGTTGGAAGCATTGACGAGCGAGTTGGTGAAGCATGGTGCAAAGGTAATCAAGCTTGCGGTAAGCGGTGCATTTCATAGTCCCTACATGAATATTGCGACATTAAAGATGCGGGAATTTATAAAACAAATTACCTTTACGCCACCTAAAATCCCGGTATTCTCTAATGCGACCGCACAACCTTACAGCGATAAATCACTTATCGCAAAGCAAATCAATTCTCCTGTTTTGTGGCAAGATACTGTTGAAAATATGATAGCATTGGGCGTTGATACCTTTATTGAAGTCGGTGCAGGTAAAACGCTGTGCAACCTTATCAGAAAGATTAACCCTCATGTTGCGGTATATAATGTGGAGGATAAAAACAGCTTAAAGAATGTATTGGAGGAATTGGGTAAATGCTAAACGGTAAAAATGTAATTGTAACAGGTGCAAGCAGAGGTATAGGTAAAGCAATTGCCCTTGAATTTGCAGGGAGTGGTGCTAATGTCGCAATTTTATATTCAGGCAACTCACAGCGTGCCGAAGAAACAGCAGCGGAAATCAGTCAGTTGGGAGTTACAGCCAAAAGCTATAAATGTGATGTAAGTTCATTTGAACAAACAAAACAAACAGTTGATACAATTATTTCAGAGTTTGGCGGCGTTGATGTGCTTGTTAATAATGCAGGAATTACACAGGACGCATTGGTACTTTCAATGAGTGAACAAAGCTTTGATGATGTAATAAATACCAACCTAAAAGGTGCATTTAACATGATAAAGCATCTATATACACATTTTATGAAAAAACGCAGTGGTTGTATAATAAATATAAGTTCGGTTTCGGGACTTATGGGTAATGCAGGTCAAGCAAATTATGCAAGTGCAAAAGCAGGACTTATTGGGCTTACAAAGACTGTGGCAAAGGAACTGGCAAGCAGAAATATTACCTGCAATGCAATTGCACCCGGATTTATCAAGACAGAGATGACTGAAAAACTTGGCGAAAAGACAACCGAAAAGGTTATACAGCAAATACCAATGAAATATATGGGTGAAGGAATAGATATTGCCAGAATGGCAGTATTCCTTGCAGATGAAGGCGGAAGATATATTACCGGTGAGGTAATCAAAATAGATGGCGGCATGTGTATGTAGCCTTGGAGGATAACATGAAGCAAATTAAAGACCTTTCGTGGAATATCGGAGATTTAAAAATCAAGCTGCCTATTGTACAGGGTGGCATGGGGATTGGCGTTTCCTCGGCAGGACTTGCAGCGGCTGTATCAAATGAGGGTGGAGTAGGTACAATTTCAGCTGTAGGGCTAAAGTACTTGAGTGATGATAAAAAGATGACCTCTGCAACAGCACTTCAAAATGAAATTGCAAAAGCAAGAGCACTTGCTCCCGAAGGTGTACTTGCCGTAAATATCATGTTTGCGTTGACAGAATTTGAACCTATTGTTGAAGCGGCAATGGACGCAGGAGCAGATATTATCTTTGCAGGAGCAGGTTTACCGCTTGATTTGCCTAAAATGCGTAAAGAAGATACAAAAACAAAGTTAGTTCCTATTGTGTCTTCAGCAAAGGCAGCAAGAATTATTGCAAAATGGTGGACTGAAAAATACAACTATGTACCTGACGCATTTATTGTTGAAGGCCCAATGGCAGGCGGCCATCTGGGATTTAAATTAAATGAAATTGACGACCCTAGATTTTGTCTTGAAAATCTGATTACAGAAACTGTAGAAGTTGTAAAAGAACTTGAACAAAAGCACAACAAAATTATTCCTGTTATTGCAGCAGGCGGTGTGTTTACAGGTGCTGACATAAATAAATTTTTATCACTGGGTGCAACAGCTGTTCAAATGGGAACAAGATTTGTTGCAACCGAAGAATGTGATGCCAGCCCTAAGTTTAAACAAAGCTATATCAATTGTAAAAAAGAAGATATAGTCATTATGGTAAGTCCGGTAGGTATGCCGGGACGTTCCATTAAAAACGAATTTATTGACAAGGTAGAACAAGGATTGATGAAACCACAGGTGTGTTCTTTTCATTGTATAAAAACCTGCAAAAAAAAGGAAGCACCTTATTGCATTTCCAAAGCATTGCTTAATGCTTACAAAGGAAATTTGAGCGATGGGTTTACCTTTGTCGGAGCAAATGGCTATAGAATTAATGAGATTATTTCGGTAAAAACATTAATCAATCAACTGATAACGGAGATGTGTTTATGAGGCGAGTTGCAGTTACGGGCATGGGAGTTGTATCTCCTGTCGGAAATAATGCAGAGCAATTTTTACAAAGCTTAAAGGAGGGAAAATGTGGTATTGATTTTATAACAAAGTTTGATACAACCGACTTTAAAGTTAAAATAGCAGCACAGGTCAAAGACTTTGATATAGAAAAGCATCTTCCCAAAACCGAAGCAAGACGTATGGATTTGTATACACAGTACGCATACGTTGCCGCCGCTGAAGCAGTAGAAGATAGTGGAATTATCGGTAGCATAGCTCCTGAAAGACTTGGGGTATATGTGGGTTCGGGCATTGGCGGTATTGACACATTTTTAGAACAAACAACAAACTATATTAACGCAGGAGCACGCAAGGTGTCGCCGTTTTTTATACCAATGATGATTGGTAACATTGCAGCCGGTACACTGGCTATTAAGTTTAATGCCTGTGGTCCTTGTCTGCCTGTAGTAACAGCTTGTGCAACTTCATCAAATGCAATTGGCGAAGCATTTCGTGCAATTAAGCATGGTTATGCCGATGCAATAATTGCAGGCGGTTCAGAAGCGGCAGTAAATCCGCTTTCAATCGCAGGTTTTACCAACTGTATGGCTCTTTCTAAAAGAAACATTCCAAATGACAGTTCTATTCCTTTTGACAAAAGACGTGATGGATTTGTCATGGGTGAGGGAGCAGGCATTGTTATTCTTGAAGAATACGAACACGCCGTAAAACGAGGTGCAAAAATCTACTGTGAAATTGCAGGCTATGGCAATACCTGTGATGCTCATCATATTACCGCACCGCACCCCGAAGCCATCGGTGCAACAAATGCCATTAAACTTGCCATGGAAGAAGCAGGTTACAGTGATGATATGCAGGTGTATATAAATGCACATGGCACATCAACTCAATTAAATGACAAAGCTGAAACCTTGGCAATAAAAAAATCTTTTGGTAAAAAAGCATATTCGGTAAACATTAGCAGCACAAAATCTATGACCGGTCATATGCTCGGTGCAGCAGGTGCCGTTGAAGCAATTGCCTGTATACTTGCAATTGATAATAGTTTTGTGCCTCCTACAATCGGTTACAAAGAACGTGACGAAGATTGTGACTTAAACTATACTCCCAATGAAAAAGTGGATACCGACATTGATTTTGCAATGTCAACATCACTTGGGTTTGGTGGTCACAATGCTGTAGTAGCATTTAAAAAGGTGGCAAAAATATGAATATAGAAGCAATTAAGGAGCTTGTAAAGATTGCGTCCGAAAATGGTGTTGAACTGTTGGAGGTTGAGTCCGAAGGAACCATTGTAAAAATAAAAATGCCGTTTGGTGAACGAGTGTCAAATACGTCGCTTACAGTAGCTGCAAATGCACAAAATGTAA
>JAVVRS010000038.1:7780-9105 GCA_036654595.1 Oscillospiraceae bacterium
AGAGAAGAAATCATGCAAATCATACCGCACAGAAATTCAATGCTGTTGGTAGATGAAGCATATATAGACGAAAACGGTTTAGCTCAAGGTAAATATACCGTTAAAGGAACAGAATTTTTCCTTGACGGACATTTCCCCGGAAATCCGGTAGTACCGGGAGTTATACTTTGTGAAATGATGGCACAGGTAAGCTGTGTACTTCTTGCGGGAAATATGGAGGGGAAAACACCATATTTCACCAGTATGAATAACGTAAAATTTAAATCATCGGCAAGACCTAATGATACAATTAATTTTACCTGTGAAGCGGTAAAATCAAAAGGTGCCTTTCACTTTATTAAAGGCAAAGGCTATGTAGACGGAAAGCTTAGTGTTGAGGGAGAATTTTCCTTTGCATTGATTGGAGGGTAAGCAATTTGTTTTCAAAAATACTGATTGCGAACAGAGGCGAAATTGCTGTCAGAATTATACGAGCCTGCAAAGAGATGGGTATTGCCACCGTTGCAGTATTTTCAAAAGCAGATAGCACTGCCCTGCATGTAAGCCTTGCAGATGAAAGTGTCTGCATTGGTGAAAACACCGTTGCTGAAAGCTACCTTGCGATGGATTCAATAATTCAAGCGGCAATAAATACAGGTGCACAAGCAATTCACCCCGGTTATGGACTTTTATCTGAAAATGCAAAATTTGCAGGTCTTTGTGAAAAATGCGGAATTGTGTTTATCGGACCTTCTTCCCATATCATAGATAAGATGGGAAACAAAGAAGAAGCACGCAAAACTATGCAAAAAGCAGGTATTCCGATTATTCCAGGTTGTGATGTTATCTTGGACATTAATGATGCACGGGAAATGGCAAAAAAAATAGGTTTTCCGTTACTGCTTAAAGCACGTTCCGGAGGTGGTGGCTGTGGTATAAGACTTGTTAATTTTGTTGAGGAATTTGATAAAGCTTTTAAATCAGCCACAGAAGAAGCTGACCATGCCTTCGGTGATGGCGGATTGTATATGGAAAAATTTCTTTCTCCGACAAAGCATATAGAAATGCAGATACTTGCAGATAAATTCGGAAATGTAGTTTGTCTTGGTGAGAGAGAATGTTCAATGCAGCGAAAAAATCAAAAGCTGATTGAAGAAAGCCCATCACAAGCAATAAATGAACAAACCAGAGCAGAGATGATGAGAGTTTCAGTGCTTGCCGCAAAAGCAATTTCCTACAGCAATGCAGGAACAATAGAATTTTTACTTGATAAAGACGGTAACTTCTATTTTATGGAAATGAATACCAGATTACAGGTAGAACACCCTGTAACCGAGATGGTAACC
>JAVVRS010000039.1:0-8914 GCA_036654595.1 Oscillospiraceae bacterium
CTTCTTACTGCATGGGGCGGCACAATTTATGGCAAACATTCTGTTTGCCATAATAGGCGGCAGCCGCAGGCTGCCGCCGGCGGTCGCAGACCGCATTGTGCCGCCCCACTAAGCAAATCTCTGCATAATCAACAGCTTTTATTTAAGTTCACCTCAACCTCTGATTTTTGCACCAAGTTCTGCCGCTGCCGCAAGTATTCTTTCCATTGCCTTATCTGCTTCGGTATCGGTTAAGGTTCTGTCTGCGGCTCTGAGGGTAATGTTAAATGCTACACTCTTTTTGCCTGCTTCAATCTGGGCACCTCTGTAAACATCAAATAATTCTACCTTTTCAAGTATATCACCTGTAGCTTTTTTAATAGCCTTGCTTATACGCAAAACAGGTACTTCATCATCACACAGTAGGGCAATATCTCTTGTTGTTGCAGGGAATTTCGGTGTTGCTTTATAAAGTTTTTCTCCGCCTTTAAGTGCAAACAATGTGTTTATATCAAAACTTGCAGCATAAGCTCTACATTCAATACCGTAATTTCCAAGCACTGTTGGGTGAACTTCACCAAACACACCTATTGTTTTACCGTCTTTTGAAATTACTGCACATCTGCCCGGGTGGAATGTAGGATTATTGTTTTCGGCGGTTACATCGTAATCTTTAATTCCTATTACTTCAAGCAATACTTCTGCAATACCTTTAAGGTCATAGAAATCGCAATCATTACCATACATACCAAAAGCTACTTCAGGTTCTTCATTTGGCAATTCCTGACCGTCTACAGGTGTATATCGTGTTGCTAATTCATACATTCCTGCCCATGGATTACGGTTATTATAGTTGCGTGCCAATACTTCAAGCAATGATGGCAACGATGTGGTTCTCATAACACTTGTATCTTCTCCGAGTGGGTTGGTAATTTCTACTGATTTTCTCAATACACTGTCTTTTGCAAGACAAATTTTATCATAATATTTAGGGCTTATAAATGGATAGGTCATTATTTCATACAGACCCTGTGCAAGCAAAGTAGTACTGATTAATTTTTCAAATTTTTGCATTGGTGTAAGTTTTGCCTGTGCAGAACCTCTTAATGCTGTAGTTGGTATACTGTTGTATCCATAGATACGAGCAACTTCTTCAGCAATATCAGCTTTATTAAACACATCAGTCCTAAAATAAGGGACAATAATTATACCGTCATTCACTTCAAATCCTACGGTTTTAAGCATAGCTTTCATATCTTGCTCCGAGATATCGGTGCCTAAAAATTTATTTGTCCATTCAGGTTCAAATTTAATTTTAATGTGTTCTTCACTTGTATTGTTTATATCAATCATTCCATCAACAACTTCACCTGCTCCAAGCAATTCTACTAATTCGCAGGCTCTTTGCAATGCAGGAATACAACCTTGTGGGTCAAGGTCTTTTTCAAAACGTCCCGAGCTTTCGGTTCTCATACCAAGTTTTTTTGCTGTGGTTCTTACAGATGAACCCAAGAAATTTGCAGACTCAAATACAATAACCGAAGTATCATCTTGAATACCACTAAATTCTCCGCCCATTACACCGGCTACAGCAGATGGTGCTAGACTATCGGCAATTACCAGCATTTCTGATGAAAGCTTTCTTACTGTACCATCAAGAGTAGTAATTACTTCACCGTCAACAGCATTTCTTACAATAATTTTTTTGCCATTAACATACTTATGGTCAAATGCGTGCATAGGCTGTCCATATTCAAGCATAACATAGTTTGTTATATCAACGATATTGTTAATAGGTCGCACACCCGAAGCTCTCAGACGTTCTCTTATCCAACGTGGTGATGGTTCAATCTTTACATTTTTAACTATTCTTGCAGCATAGCGTTTACACAATTCAGCATTTTTAACCTCTACTGAAAGATAATTTTCTATTGCATCTCCGCTGCCTTTTACAACAGGTTCAGGCAATACACACGGAACCCCGAAAGTAGCATGTGCTTCTCTTGCCAAACCCCTAACCGACAAACAGTCCGGACGATTGGAGGTGATTTCAAATTCCACACAGGTATCATTAAAACCAATTGCAGATTGTATATCTTGACCAAGCTTACATTCTTCCTGCATTATAAAGATACCATCTTCAATTGCATATGGGAAATCATGTTGTGATAATCCAAGCTCCGGTAAAGAACAAAGCATACCACAGCTTTCCACTCCACGCAATTTACCTGTTTTGATTTTTACTCCACCCGGAAGTTCTGCACCATCTGTTGCAACAGGCACTACTGCACCTATAAACACATTGCTTGCACCCGTAACAATTTGAACAGGCTGTGCTGCACCTATATCTACCTTACAAACAAGCAGATGGTCGGAATCTTCATGTGGCTTAATATCAACAATTTTACCCACTACAACACCCGAAATATCACTGCCCTCCACTTCGTAGCCCTCTACCTTTGAGCCTGTCATGGTCATTTCCTGTGCAAACTCTTTTGGCTGCACATCTATATCAACATATTCTTTTAGCCATTTTATTGAAAGATTCATAATTCACTTTGTTTCCTTTCATAGATAGGTTTTACGGTTAACCTGCTGCCATGGGGCGACCGTTTGTGCGGACACCTTGTGTCCGCACAAGGGCGGCTTCGCCGCCCTCGCCGCCGCTTTGCGGCGGCGAAACGGTCGCCCCATAGGCAGGCTTACGCCTTTAAATAACGCTTTATAATATACCCTTAGAATTGGTCAAGAAAACGGATATCATTTTCATATAAAAGTCTTATATCATCAATTTTATAGCGACCCATAACAAGTCTTTCAAGACCCATGCCAAATGCAAAACCGCTGTATACTTCGGGGTCTACACCACAACCCGACAGCACTTTAGGGTGAACCATACCACCACCTAAAATTTCAATCCAACCCTCACCTTTACAAACACGACAGCCTTCACCATGACAAGCATGACATTGTACATCAACTTCACAGGACGGTTCGGTAAATTGAAAATGATGTGGTCTGAAACGTACTTGAAGTTGTTCACCGTACAGACGTTTTATAAAAATTTCAAGTGTACCTTTTAAATCAGCCATAGTTATACCTTTATCTACAACTAAACCTTCAATTTGATGGAAATAAGGTGAATGTGTTGCATCAAGTGCATCTGAACGATATACACGACCGGGTGCAATAATTCTGATTGGTGGTTTATTATTTTCCATAACGTGTATCTGAACATTAGAAGTTTGTGAACGCAGAACTACATTTTCATTTATATAAAAAGTGTCCTGAGTATCTCTTGCAGGGTGATTTTTAGGTATATTAAGTGCTTCAAAATTGTAATAATCCGTATCTACTTCGGGACCTTCGGCAATATTAAAGCCCATACCCATAAATATTTCTTTCATTTCGTCCAAAACCAATGACAATGGGTGTTTTTTACCAATACCATCTTGTCTGCCGGGCATTGTTACATCAATTTTTTCCGTTGCAAGTCTTGCTTGCAGCATTGCTTTTGTAAGGTCGTCCTTACATTGTTCCATATGAGTTTCAATGCTTTCTCTTATTTCATTTGCAAGCTGACCCATTACAGGACGTTCTTCAGCGGATAATTTGCCCATTTGTTTAAGAATAGATGTTAATTCGCCTTTTTTACCAAAATATTTGATACGCAGATTTTCTAAAACTTTAAGGTCATTTGCCGCTTCCAATTCTTTGAAAGCTTGCAGTTTTATTGACTCCAATGCAGATTTCATTTGTCTTCCTCCATTTAATTCACAATAAAAAAATAGCCCTCGCCCCCCAAAAAGGGACGAAAGGCTTAAAACTTTCCGTGGTACCACCCAAATTTTCAATTTAAATTTATAAATCGAACTCTTTGCAGTTTTTAACGAAACCAACCGTTGATACCTACTTTAAGTTCAGTATCACCCCTCACAAGTGAACTTCAAATGTTTAATCCGTAAAATTGCTTTCAGCCTACGGCAATTTTTCTCTGGTCGGATATCCTCATTTTACTCTCTCGGTCATTGGGTTTTAATATTATATTTGCCATCATATCACAGTCTTTTATATTTTTCAAGTGTAAATTGCTCTTGTATATGTTAATAAGTTATGCTAAAATTTCTCTATAACTTAGAATTTATTCTTAAAATTGTTTTTGAAAGGAAGATACCTTTAATGTCGGGTCATTCAAAATGGAGTACCATAAAGCGTAAAAAAGGCGAAACAGATGCAAAACGTGCAAATATCTTTACTAAAATTTCAAGAGAAATTTCCGTTGCAGTTAAAACCGGAGGTGCCGACCCTGCAACCAACAGTAAGCTTAAAGATTTAATTGTCAAAGCTAGGTCAAGCAATGTGCCTAATGATAATATTGACAGAGTAATCAAAAGAGCTTCCAGTGATGGCGAAAAAGACAGCTATGATTCCATTACATATGAAGGCTATGGCCCTTGCGGAGTAGCTGTAATTGTAGAAACATTAACCGATAACCGTAACAGAACCGCCGGAGATTTACGTCATTACTTTGATAAATTCGGAGGTAATATGGGTCAAGTTGGTTGTGTCAGCTTTTTGTTCGATAAAAAAGGTTTGATTGTCCTCGACAATGAAGATGGCTTACTTGATGAGGATAAAGTAATGGAAGACTGCATGGACGCCGGAGCTGCTGATGTGGACTTTGATGATGATGCTGTAGAAATTCTTACAGAACCACAGGATTTTTCTGCCGTTCGTGATGCTCTCAGTGATAAAGGCTATGTCTTTGCTGCCGCTTCGGTTGAAATGATACCATCAACTATGACTGCTATTCCTGATGAAGAACTTCGTATCAAGATGAATAAAATGCTTGAAACTATGGAAGACAATGATGATGTGCAAAATGTATGGCATAACTGGGAAAACCCATTACAGGAACAAGATGAGGATTAAGTCTTGACAATCTAAAGTATCCGAGTTATAATATAATTTAAATTAATATCTCCACAATCAACTGTGATGAGAAGAGTAATTCAAAATGGTAGGCAAAGAGAGCCGTCGCATGGTGGGAGTACGGTACGGATTTTTGAATGAAGAACATCTCGGAGTTGCTGACCGAAAGCATTTTTTTGCAAGTAGACTTAGCCGTCCATGGCACGTTACAGCCATAAGATATCGGTATTTTTTATACCTGTATCCGCAGAGTGAGCGGTTTTTTAAACAGCTTATTTGGGTGGTACCACGGAATGCTTTAAGCCTTTCGTCCCAAGTTTTTTACTTGAGATGATTGGCTTTTTTGTTTTGTTTTTTTAACTATATTACCTGTTTTATTTCTAGTTAATGTTAGGAGGAATTTCACTTTGAAAAGAACCAACTATTGCGGATTAATAAGAGAAAGTCATATAAACCAAATCGTTACGGTAACGGGTTGGGTACAAACCAAAAGAGATATGGGCGGCGTAATTTTTCTTGATTTGCGTGACCGAGAAGGTACCTTGCAGGTAGTATTCAATGCACAAAATATCTCACCAAAAAGCTTTTCTCTTGTTGAAGGGCTTAAAAATCAATCTGTAATTGCCGTTAAAGGTAATATCAGACTGCGTGATGCAGAAACGGTAAACAATAAAATCGCTACAGGTACAGTTGAACTTATGGCAAGTGAAATTGAACTTTTATCAACGGCTGACCCCTTGCCGTTTTCACTTGATGATGATATTGATGTTCGTGAAGATTTAAGACTGAAATATCGTTTCCTTGATATTCGCCGTCCATCAATGCTCAGTAATCTCAGATATCGTCACAAGGTTCAAAAATCAGCCGAAGATTTCCTTAATGACGCAGGATTTATTCAGGTTGAAACCCCAATGCTTACCAAAAGTACTCCGGAAGGTGCAAGAGATTATCTTGTCCCAAGTCGTGTTCACCCGGGTACATTCTATGCGTTGCCGCAATCACCGCAAATTTTTAAACAGCTTTTAATGGTTGGCGGAATTGATAAGTACTATCAAGTTGCAAGATGTTTTCGTGATGAAGATTTAAGAGCCGACCGTCAACCTGAATTTACACAGGTTGATATGGAGATGTCTTTTGTTGACCAAGAAGATATTTTACAACACCTTGAACGTCTGTTTAAACATATCTTTAAAGAAGTAAAAGGTATGGAGCTAGGTACCTTCCCACGCATGACATGGCATGAATGTATGGCAAAATACGGCAGTGATAAACCGGATATTCGCTTTGAACTGCCTATAATAGATATCAGTGATATTGCTAAAACTTGCAGTTTTTCAGTATTCCGCAAAGCCGTTGATGATGGCGGCGTGGTTAGAGCAATCAACGTAAAAGGACACAGTGATTTTACCAGAAGCACCATTGAAGAGCTTACACAAAAAGCTATGGGATACGGTGCTAAAGGTATGGCTTGGATTGCCGTACGCCCAGACGGAGAATTATATTCAATCCTTACAAAATATTTCTCACAGGACGATTTAGATGCTATCATGGCAGCTGTAGATGCAAAGCCCGGTGATTTTCTGCTGTTTTGTGCTGATAAACCTTCTGTCGCTTGTAAAACACTTGGTGGTTTACGTCTTGATATCGGCGATTTACTCGGACTTCGTAAAAAAGATGATTATAAATTTTTAATCGTTACTGATTTCCCTCAATTTGAATGGTCGGAAGAAGAAAACCGTTATATGGCAATGCACCACCCATTTACAATGCCATATCCCGAAGATTTACAATATATGACAAGTGACCCTGCAAGGGTAAGAGCACAAGCTTATGACGTTGTTCTCAACGGCGTTGAAATGGGCAGCGGCAGTATTCGTATTCACCGTCAAGATATTCAACAACAGATGTTCTCGGCTCTAGGTTTCAGTGATGAACAAATTCAGTCACGTTTTGGCTTTATGGTCAACGCTTTCAGATATGGTACACCGCCTCATGGTGGTTTTGCTTTTGGGCTTGACCGTTTGGTTATGCTTATGGTCGGTGCTGATTCTTTGCGTGAAGTAATTGCTTTCCCTAAAATTAAAGATGCTTCATGCCCAATGACCGATGCTCCCGATTTGGTTGATGATTCTCAACTTGAAGTATTAAACCTCGGTGTCGGTGTTGCAAAGGTTGGTGCTCAAGGCGTTATGGCTAAACGTAAACAACCGGGTGATGTAATCAATGTGGATAATGTGGCAAACCTTGCAAAATTAAATCTTTCCAAAGAAGAAAAAGCTGTAATGTCAGAAGAATTATCAGCTATAATCTCATTTGCCGACCAATTAAGCAGTATTGATACAACAGATGTACCTGCTACTGCTCATGTTGTACCTATGCAGAATATTTTCAGAGAAGATGTCAGTGTACAATTTGCCGACAGAGAACTTCTTTTAAGCAATGCACCAACCAAAGCAGATGGCTATATCTATGTACCCAAGGTTGTGGAGTAAGGAGGCAGAAAGAATATGATAACAAGACTTACTATAAGTCAATTACAGCAGACGCTTCGCAAAAAACAAATCTCTGCTGTTGACATTACAAATGCATATTTAAAACAAATTGAAGATAAAGAAGATATCTTCGACGCATACATTACAATAACCGAGGAAACAGCTCTTAACAAAGCGGCTGAAGTGGATAGAAAAATTGCAAACGGTGAACCGCTTTCTCCCCTTGCAGGTATACCCGCAGGAATTAAAGATAACCTTTGTACAAAAGGTATAATTACAACCTGTGCTTCAAAAATGCTTGCAGATTTTATGCCGCCTTATAATGCAACGGTAATTGAAAAGCTTATGGCTCAAGATTATGTAATGCTCGGCAAACTCAACATGGACGAATTTGCAATGGGTTCCACTACCGAAAATTCAGCTTTTAAAATTACTCGTAATCCTCACAATGTTGACTATGTTCCCGGTGGCAGTTCCGGCGGCTCCGCAGCCGCAGTCGCCGCCAATGAAGCCGCTTTTACTCTCGGTACAGATACCGGCGGTTCAATACGTCAGCCTGCCTCTTTTTGCGGTGTTGTAGGTATGAAACCAACTTACGGCTCTGTTTCAAGAAACGGTTTGATTGCTTTTGCTTCCTCCTTAGACCAGATAGGTCCTCTTACTAAAGATGTGCGTGATTCTGCAATTGTACTCAATGCAATTACAGGTCACTGTCCTAAAGATACTACCTCGGTAAGACGCACCTATACCGACTTTACCGCTGATTTGGAAAAAGGCGTTAAAGGCATAAAAATTGCAATTCCAAAAGAATATTTTGGCAAAGGTATCTCTGAAGATGTAAAGCAAAGCGTTCTTGCCGCCGCAAGAGAATACGAAAAGCTTGGTGCTCATTTAGTTGAAGTATCAATGCCAACCATCAGCTATGCACTTCCTGCTTATTATGTTATTTCCAGTGCGGAAGCTTCATCAAACCTTTCACGCTTTGATGGTGTTCGTTATGGTCACCGCAGCGAAGATTACACCGACATTGATGAACTGTACAAAAACTCACGCAGTGAAGGCTTTGGTAAAGAAGTTAAACGCCGCATTATGCTGGGTTCATTTGCATTAAGCTCCGGTTATTATGATGCTTACTATAAAAAAGCCTTGCAGGTCAGAACTTTAGTCCTTCGTGATTTCAACGCTGTTTTTGAACAATGTGACGTTATCCTCTCCCCTGTTGCTCCGACCGCAGCTTATAAAATAGGCGAAAAAACCACAAGTCCGCTTGAAATGTATATGGGTGATATTTATACCGTTCCCGTTAACATTGCAGGGCTTCCTGCTTTATCTGTTCCATGCGGCGAAAACAAAGAGGGTATGCCAATAGGTATGCAGTTAATAGGTGCTCCTTTCAGTGAGGCTACATTGTACCGCACAGGTTATGCTTATGAACAAGCAAAAGGTCCATATCATTTGAGAAATACTAAGTAGGAGGGTAAGATACAATGATAAAAGATTATGAAATGGTT
>JAVVRS010000040.1:0-8797 GCA_036654595.1 Oscillospiraceae bacterium
AAAGCCGCCGGCGGCGATCGCCGCCGCACAGGCAACCGCAGGGTGCCGGTGATTGTGCCGCCCCCAGGAGAAGAAGCTCCCATGGGTATGAAGTTTCACTTGTTGCAATAAAAGATTTAGGTAACCGAGTATGTTTATACTTTTCTTCGCATAGTTGCAAAAAAGAAACCATCAGTATCTTCTTCATACGGAAGCAATGTTGTATACCAACCGCTTTTATGCAAATTGCTTTCAAATGGTTCAAATTCTGTGTGTTCTGCAATAAATTTTTCTGCTACTGCTTGATTTTCAGCTTTATTTAATGTACAGGTAGAATACATTACAATACCGCCTACCTTACAATATTTTGAGGAGTTTTCCAAAATTTTATACTGTAATTCATCTATTTTTTGTATTTCAGCTTGTTCTTTATAACGTATTTCAGGCTTTTTACCCATAATACCAAGTCCCGAACAAGGTACATCACAAAGCACCTTATCAAATTCGCCCAAGCTTTCATTAAACACTGTACTATCTTGTAATATTGGTTTTATAATATTAATACCCAGACGTTTTGCACCGTCTTCAATCAGTGGCAATTTATGAGGATAGATATCACAAGCAACAATTTCGCCTGTATTATTCATATACTCTGCCATGGTAAAGGATTTTGAACCCGGAGCTGAACAAGCATCTAAAATTCTTTCACCCGACTTTGGAGAAAAACATTCAAGTGCAAGCTGACAAGCTTTATCTTGTATATGAAACAAACCTCTTTTATAAATACCAAGTTTTTCAATAGAACCTGTACCATTTAAACTGATGCAATTTTGCAATAAATCTGCTTTTGCTGCAATTTCTTTTTTATCAAACAAATTAATTATCTGTTCTGTTGTGGTTTTTACTGTATTTACTCTTGCATAAAGAGTTTTTCTGCCAAAAAAGCTTTGTAATATTTTTAATGTGCTTTCTTTTCCGTAATCATTTATTAATAGCTTAATTATCCATTCCGGACAAGAATATCCCACCGACATTACGGCAATTTCTCCGCCTTTAACAGGTACAGGCTTTTTATCATCACGAATAAAGGCTCTTAAAACTCCGTTTACAAAACCCGATGCACTTGAACAACGATTTACTCTTGTTAAAGTAACACTTTCATTGACAACTGCTGATGGTGGTATATTTTCCATATACATTAACTGATAAAATGCTGTTCTCAGTATTTCAACTACCGCCGGAGTAAGTTTATTCATTGGCTTTTTGGTGTAGTGCATAATATAATGGTCAAGGGTTAATTTTCTCTCCAAGACGCCATAAAACAGGACAGATGCAAACGCATTGTCCTGTGGCGTAAGTTTTGCTTGTTTTAACTCATTGTTCAGCACCAAATTGGAATACCCACCTTTTGTGTTAACTCCCAATAATGCTTCTACCGCAACTTGTCTTGCTGTTGTCATTTTATGCTCCATTCTGCCGCTTTACTGCAAACCCCATGTTCACAGCAAAGCCGATATATATGTGTTTTGTACGCCCCAAGCCTGTGCTGTTTTTAGGCAATCGGCGGCACAATCAATGGCAAACCTGCGGTTTGCCATTGCGGCGGCACAGCCGCCCGGCGGTCGCAGACCGCATTGTGCCGCCGCAATGCCGCACTTCTGCTGTTTATTTCTAATCATCATCTCGTCTGCCGCCAAAAAGCAGTACCAGCCTTAACAGCTGTGCTACCGAACTTATAAGTGCCGCAACATAGGTCATAGCTGCTGCACCAAGCACTTTTTTTGCCATACGATTTTCGTCCGGCTCTAAAATATTGTCGGTTTCAAGTATATTCAGTGCCCTTGAACTTGCATTAAATTCTACAGGCAATGTTACAAGCTGAAACACAGCCATTGTTGAAAACAACAATATCCCTATCGAGATAAGAGGTTCAACAGATAAAACTATACCAAACAATAAAAGTGGCATTGAAAGCTTTGAACCAAAATTAGTAAGCGGAATAATTGCCGTACGAATTTTTATCGGAAAATAATCTGTTGCATGCTGAATAGCATGACCTGTTTCATGTGCTGCAACCCCAATTGATGCAATAGATGTACTGCCATAAACACTTTCCGATAACCTGACAACCTTTGCTGTAGGGTCATAATGGTCTGTAAGCTTACCACTGATTGCCTCAATTTTTACATTATAAAGTCCATTGCTGTCCAATATACGTCTTGCTACCTGTGCCCCTGTAAAGCCACGTCTGCTGTATTCTGTGCTGTAACGGTTAAATGTTGAGCTTACTCTTGCCTGTGCCCACATTGCAATAAGCATTGCAGGTATAATCAAATAAATGTAGTATTTGTCCATATGAAAGAACGGAAATCCCATAGATAATTGCCTCCTTGTATAAACTGCCTGCTGAATTATCAAAAATTCATGCTGTGGCGATAGCGTAAATTATACAATTATTATTTGAATAGGTTGTTACAAAAATACAAATAATCCAATTTTTAAAATACGACACTACCCTTTTTAAGCTGTTTACCCACAAGAAATTGTTTACCGCTTATTCTTTTTGCACCTGCCATCTGTACTTCAAGCAGTTCAATGGCACCATCACCGCAAGCGATAATCATTCTTTTATTGTCCAAAAGCTCACCGGTTTTACCTCTGCCCTCTGCCACTGACGAGCTGTGTACTTTCAGCAGTTTTCCGTCAAGCTCGGTAAATGCACCCGGCCATGGTGACATTCCTCTTATCAGATTGTGCATCTCTTTTGCAGATTTTGTAAAATCTAATCTGCCCATTTCTTTTTTAAGCATTGGTGCATAGCTTGAACATTCATCTTGTTGTACTTCACGAGGCACATTGCCTTGTGTCACCAAGGTTAAGGTTTCTCTTAAACATTCTGCTCCAATTACCGCTAAACGTTCATACAATTCACCCGACGTTTCATCTTCACCTATAGCAATACTTTTTTTCAGTATCATATCTCCTGTATCCAAGCCTTCAGCCATATACATAGTGGTAACACCGGTAACTGCATCACCATTTATAACACTCCATTGTATCGGTGCGGCACCACGATATTTCGGCAGCAATGAACCATGTACATTAATACAGCCAAGCGGTGGTATCTCAAGCAATTCTTTAGGTAAAATTCTACCGTAAGCTACCACCACCACAAGCTGCGGTTCAAGCTGTTTTAATATTTCAAAGGCTTGTCCGTCACGCATTTTTTCAGGTTGAAATACCGCTATATTATGCTCTGCCGCAAGCTGTTTTACCGGCGGTGGTGTCATTACATAGCCACGTCCCTGCGGTTTATCCGGCTGTGTAAACACACCTGCCACTTCGTGTCCGTCATCTATTATCGCTTGTAATACCGGAACCGCAAAATCAGGTGTTCCCATAAAAACAATTCTCATATCTGCTCCTTATATTACCTGTTAAATTTCATCCGGTCCTAACATTCTGGTGGCAATATCTTTAAAAAGTTTTCCGTCAAGATGGTCATTTTCATGGCATAATGCTCTTGCAAACAAACCTTCCGCTTCCAATCTAAACGCTTCGCCATCTTCATTTAATGCTTCTATGGTTACTTTATGCGGACGGGTTACTTCACCAAATTCACCCGGACTTGACAAACAGCCCTCCGAGGCAGTTTCTTCACCTTCACATTGTGTAATTTGAGGATTGATAAAAACGTGTCCGCCATCACCGCAATCCACAACAAATATTCGTCTTAATATACCCACTTGCGGTGCAGCAAATCCCACTCCGTTTGCTTCATACATTGTTTCAAACATATCTTCAACCAATTCTTTGAGTTTTTCATCAAATTTCTCTACCGGACGACAAACCTTTCTCAGGCATGGGTCACCTTCTATTCTTATCTCTCTTAATGCCATTTTATGTTTCCTCCTCTTACTTCTTCTCTTTCTCACTTAATTTTTACAACCCCTGTTTTTTCACCGTAATTCTTTAGCCTCAAAACAGGTGATACCTCCATATTAAAATATATCTTTTGTTACATACTGTAATCATAATAAGGGTCTACAAAAATGTGTACATCTTTATACCTTTTATCTTTATCAAACTGTTCCAACAATGTATTTATCATTCTGTAAAATTCCTTTGTCGGTCTATATTTTATAAGCAGCTTATATCTGAACCTTTCAGCCGCTTTAAAAACAGTAGGTTCACACGGTCCAAGCACTCTTAGCGGTAAATGTTTATAATCTTTAGTTGCGACCTGTGAAAACAGTAAGGAAAAATCTTCTGCCGCCTGTTTGACAAGTGCTCTGTTTTCCGACAAAAATCCAACCATTGCAATACTGCAAAACGGTGGGTATAAGCATAATCTTCTTGTTGCAATTTCATCTGCATAAAATGCAGGGTAATCTTGTGCCGAAGCTTGCTGTATCACCGTACTTTCGGGTGTATAGGTTTGAATTATCGCCCTGCCCGAAAGCTCTGCTCTGCCGCTTCTGCCAACTACCTGTGTTACAAGCGAAAATGTCCTTTCAAAGCTGCGAAAGTCTTCATTATACAACATACTGTCGGCATTAAGTACCCCTACCAGCGTTACTTTGGGAAAGTTATGCCCTTTGGCTATCATCTGTGTCCCAATCATTATATCATATTTTCCATTTAAAAACTCATTAAAATATCTTTCATGAGCAAATTTTGATATTGTAGTATCGGTATCCATTCGGAGTATTCTTGCCTCCGGAAAAAGCTCATGCAGCATCTCCTCAGCCTTTTGTGTACCCACTCCAATATGACGTATATATTCACCCAAACAGTTTTCACAGGTGGTTATCAGCGGTGTAAAATAACCGCAATAATGGCACATCATCTGTCCGTTAACCTGATGGTATGTGAGTGGTATTGAGCAATGCGGACAGGTCGCAACCTCACCGCATGAAGAACATTTTATCATGGTATGATACCCTCTGCGATTAAGCAGTAAAACAGTTTGTTCACCATTTTTAAGATTTAGTTTCATATTTTCAAGCAAGCAATCACTGAACAATGTTCCCGGTAAGGTGTCTTTCATATCTACAAGGGTTACGTCGGGCAAGCTGCTGCCTGTGAACCGCTCTTGCAGCGACACCAATTTATATTGTCCGCTTATACCTGCATAATAGCTTTCCACACTCGGTGTTGCAGACGCAAGCAATAACATACACCCATTGTATCGGCACCGTGCCTTTGCAATATCTCTTGCATGATAACGTGGTGTTTTATCTGATTTATAGGTATGTTCCTGTTCTTCGTCAATAATAATAAGCCCAACATTTGTAAGCGGTGCAAACACAGCGGAGCGTGTTCCTACTACTAAGCTTACCTTACCGTCTGCAATACGTTTGTATTCATCTGAGCGTTCACCCAGTGAAAGACTGCTGTGCAATACACCCACCTTTTCACCCAATAAACTGCGAAAAAGCTGTATTGTCTGTGGTGTGAGGGATATTTCAGGCACAAGCAAAATTGCATTTTTACCCTCTGAAACTGTTTTTTCTATCAATTTTGCAAATACCTGTGTTTTACCGCTTCCTGTTACTCCGTAAAGCAATGCCGTACAAAAGCCATTGTTTTCCTTATATAATGAAAGCTGCCTAAATGCCTCCTGTTGGTCATCACTTAGCACCGTAAGCGGCAAAGCAACCGGTTGTTTATCTCGGAACGGATTGCGATAAACAGTGTTTTCAAACAATTCGACAACACCTTTTTTTTCAAGGTTGATTATCACCGTTTTACCCACAGAGCAAAGGTAACACAGTTCCTTTACATCGGCAAATCCTACATCAGACAGCACCTGTATAACCGTTAACTGTTTCGCTGTAAGCCCTGTTACGCTCTCTGCTTCATACTGTGGTGACAATCTTACCATGCTCACCGTCTTAGGTGCGGATTTTTCTTGTGCTATTTCATCGGTAAGTAAAATTCCGCTGTCAATCAGACAGTTTAATTCTTCGCTGCCAAGCATAAGTCCAAATTTTTCCTCCAGCTTAACAAGGTCTGTCCAGTCCTTTTTCTTTTGCAAAAAATCTACTGCTTGTTGTTGTGCTTCGGTCAAGCTGTACCCACTTAAATCAGTCTGTCGGTTAACTGCACATTTTGTTGTAAGTTTAATTCCAATACCTGCCGGTACAACCGTTTTAAAGCCCTCAAAGTAAGTACAAAAAGTGGTTTCTTTAAGCAGGTTTATCAGCATCAGCATTTCTTTAGTTAAAAGCGGTGTGCTGTCAATCAAACCGCTTAATTCTTTTAGCTTTTGCAATGGTTCTTCTTCGGTAATCTCCATTATTAAGCCTGTACGTTTTTTTGTGCCCTTACCAAACTGTACCAAAGCTCTACAGCCTGCTTTTGCTTTTTTTTCAAGTGTTTGCGGCACAAGATAACTAAACAGCTTATCATAGCTTCTTGTAGTATTATCTATACATATTTTCGCTATTTTAGTCAATCCTGTTCCTCCTGTCTTTATAGCTTTTTTCGCCTTGGCACCCTGCCCCGCAGGTGCGAGGGGCGGCTTGTGCCGCCCCTCGCTGATTGCCGCAAAGCGGCAATCCCGTCGGTATCGCCGCAAGGCGATACCGACGACCTGCGGGGCAGCGGTGCTTTGCAGTAGGCTTTTGCTGTGGTAAAAAGCTAACACCGCCTGCACTCCCGCTTGGGAATTGCTGACGGTGCGGTTTTGCATTTAGGTTTAAACTGTTTTGGGAAAAATACTTTTAGATATCTTTAACCTTAACAATAGTAGCTACTCTTGATTTGTTTTGTGCAAATTCTTCAACTGCTAAATTTACGGGTTTAACATCTAAGGCAATTCCTTTTTCTTCTGCTTCTTCAGCAATTCTTCTGGCTCTTTGTGCTACCGCAACAACAAATGCGTAATGGCTTTCGCCTTCTCTTATAATCTGTGACATAGCCGGTCTTAACATATATTCACCTCATCTAAAAATTCTTTCATTGATTTTGGGGTACAGCGTACAGCAAGAAAAACAGCATCAAGTCTTGCCTCTGCTTTTTCCAAGTCATCATTTATAATAACATAATCATACTTTTCTGCATAGCGAATTTCCTGTTTTGCAATATCAAGTCTTTTCAGCACACATTCTCCGGTTTCGGTACCACGAGTTTGCAAACGTGCTTCAAGTTCTTTAAGTGTTGGCGGAATTACAAAAATCATAACAGCATCGGGACACATTTTTTTCACCTGCATTGCACCTTGTACCTCAATTTCCAACACTACATCTTTTCCTTCATTCATAAGCTTTTCGCAATAATCACGAGGAGTACCATAATAATTGCCGTTATAACAAGCATATTCAAGCATACACCCATTATTTGCTCTGCTTAAAAATTCCTCTTTGCTCATAAAATAGTAATCTTTTCCATCAATTTCACCTTGTCGTGGTTCTCTTGTTGTTGCTGACACAGAATAACGCAGGTTATCATTTCTTTGTAAGCACCGCCCCAGTAAGGTACCTTTACCTACCCCACTGGGGCCGGAAAAAACTATCAACTGTCCTTTATTATTCATCAGAATCCAACTCCTCGCTGTCATCTTGCTGAACTCTGCCTGCTACAGTTTCGGGGTGTACTGCCGAAAGAATAATATGGTCGCTATCAGTAATAATTACTGCTCTTGTAGGGCGTCCGTAGGTTGCGTCCACAAGACTCCCTCGTTCTCTGGCATCTTTAACAATACGCTTTATTGGTGCTGATTCCGGGCTTACAATAGCAACCAATCTGTTTGCCGAAACCATATTTCCAAAACCAATATTAATTAACCTCAACCTTTTCCCTCCAATACAGTATTATTCAATATTTTGAATTTGCTCTCTTAATTTTTCTATATCAGATTTTATCTCTATTACAATTTTTGCTATTTCGGTATCCTGTGCTTTTGAACCTATTGTATTAGCTTCACGATTAAATTCCTGCACTAAAAAATCAAGCTTTCTGCCTACAGGTTCCGCTGAATCCAAAATTTCTCTGAATTGCTTGATATGACTTTCCAATCGTACAGTTTCTTCCGCTACCGCTATTTTTTCGGCAAAGATAGCACATTCGGTAAGTACACGTTGTTCATCAATTGAATTGCTTGCCAATATTTCCGACAGCTTACTCATTAAACGATTTCTGTAGTTTTCCACCGTTATCGGTGAACGCTGTTCCACATCACGCACATTTTGTTCAATTGTAATAAGCCTTGTCAACAAATCTTCTTTTAATCTTGTACCTTCACGTTCACGCATATCAATAAAATTCTTGAGTGCTTGCTCTGTAGCTAAGGCAACATCATTCCAAATTTCTTCTTCATCTTCGGCAGCTTTACTTACCGTAAAAATATCATTGAAACGTGAAATTGCCACTAAACCTATATCATCACGCAAAGACAATTCACTGCCCAATGCACGCAACGCATTAAGATAATTTGCTGCAAGCTGATGATTTACCTGTACCTCTGTACCTGTGCTTTGAGGATTTATAATCGTTACCCCAACTTCTACTTTACCTCGGGAAATTTTCCCTTGAAGATAGCTTTTGAGCTTTTCGTCAAGAAAACCATAGCTTCTGGGCACACGGGAAGAAAACTCAAAATAACGGTGGTTCACCGAGCGAATTTCAACCGTAATATCACGCCCGTCTATTATCTGCTGACATCTGCCATAGCCTGTCATACTTCTTATCATTGAGGAAAAACATCTCCCTGAAATTATTTAAATCTATACTAAATCATTTTACTATTTTAATACCTCTCTGTCAACAGATTTTACATTGCTATTGAGTTTACAATGGTTTATACTATACTACA